>JAUWIO010000064.1 GCA_030605305.1 Actinomycetes bacterium | reverse complement strand
GTCCGCCCGCTCAAGTCGATCGCTCCGGCCACCAGGCGCAGGTCATCCCGGACCAGCGTAATGTCAGACGCCTCGATAGCTATGTCTGTTCCGGCGCCGATGGCGATGCCGACATCCGCTTGGGCCAGGGCGGGGGCGTCATTGATGCCGTCCCCGACCATGGCTACCCTTTTGCCCTCTGCTTGGAGCTTTTTCACTTCCGCTTGTTTGTCTTCCGGCAAGACTTGGGCCAGGCCCCGGTCGATGCCGCCCTGTGCGGCAATGGCCCGGGCTGTCTTTTCATTGTCACCCGTGATCATGATGACTTCGAGCCCCAGCCCATGCAGAGTCTCGACCGCCTCTCGGGAGCCATCTCTTATCGTATCCGCGATCCCGATGACCCCGGCGATCGAGCGGTCGATAGCCACGAACACCAAGGTCTTTCCGTCTTCAGCCAGTCGCTCACCGGCCTGCTCCGCAGCTCCCAAGCCATGGCCGGCATCGGTCATTAATCTGGCGGAACCCGCGACGACGTGGCGTCCGTCCACCGTGGCCTCGATACCGTGTCCGGCGATGGCGTTGAATCCGACCGGGTCCGCGAGAGCCGAGCCGGCGGCCTTGCCCTTGGCCACGATCGCCGTCCCCAGCGGGTGTTCGGAGAACCGCTCCACCGAAGCAGCCAGCCTAATAAGCTCGTCGGCGTCGACCGCACCGGTTGTCACCACGTCGGTGACCGCGGGCTCGCCCTTGGTCAGCGTCCCGGTCTTGTCGAAGACCACTGAGTCGAGCCGGTGGACGGTCTCAAGCGTTTCGCCGCCCTTTATGAGGACGCCGCTTTCCGCGCCCTTGCCGGTGCCGACCATGATGGCCGTCGGCGTGGCCAGGCCGAGCGCGCACGGGCAGGCGATTATCAAAACCGCGACGAAATTGAGCAGGGCAAAAGTGAGCGTCGGCTCCGGGCCGAAGATATACCAGACGATAAACGTGACGGTCGCGATAGCGAGGACGGCCGGGACAAAATAGCTGGCGATAAGGTCCGCCAAGCGCTGGATCGGCGCTTTGGACCCCTGGGCCTCCTCGACCATCTTTATTATCTGAGCCAAGGCTGTATCCGCGCCTACCCGCCGAGCTTCCATCTTGAACGCTCCCGTACCGTTGATAGTCGCTCCCACGACTTCATCATCGGGACGCTTCGCGACCGGCAGGCTCTCTCCCGTGAGCATGGATTCGTCGATCCGGGACTCGCCTTCGACCACGGCTCCGTCGACCGGGATCCGCTCGCCCGGCCGGACGATGATTATGTCGCCGACTTTCACAGAGGAGATAGGTACGTCGACTTCTTGGCCCTCCTTGAATACCCGGGCGGTCTTTGGCTGCAACCCGATAAGTTTCTTGATCGCTTCGGATGTGCGCCCCTTGGCGCGGGCCTCCAGGAGCCGCCCTAGCAGTATCAGGGTGATGATGAAGGCGGCCGTGTCGAAATAGACCTGCCCGCGGACTTCAGGCGGGAAGAG
Source organism: Actinomycetes bacterium (assembly GCA_030605305.1). Classification (GTDB taxonomy): domain Bacteria; phylum Actinomycetota; class Aquicultoria; order CAJVYJ01; family JAUVQD01; genus DAOUYN01. Next base: position 4,339 of record JAUWIO010000064.1, on the reverse strand, counting down.
CTGCGGGAAGAGCGCCACCATCGTGCTGTATCCGAAGGCCGCGGAAGTACCGAGGGCGATCAGGGTATCCATGTTGGTCGTTCTGTGCCTGGCCGCCGCTAACGCGCCGCGGTAGAACTGCGCTCCCGCCCAGAATTGGACCGGGATGGCCAGGGCAAGCAGGGTCACGGGCGCCGATAGCCACTCGGGCACGAAGCCGAAGAGATGGGGCATGCTCCCGAAGAGGAGGATCACGCTCAGGGTGGCCGAGACGATGAGTTTGAGTCTCAAGTCATTGTATTCGGCTTCCCGGTACTCCCGTTCACGGTCGCGTATTGCGGCATCCGCACCGGGCGCAGCCTGCGGCTCCGGCAAGACCGCCTCGTACCCGATATCCTTGACCCGTGCCCCCAAGGCCTCAACGTTAGTGACCGTAGAGCGGTATTTTATATGGGCCTGCTCGGTGGCCAGGTTGACCACTGCTTCGTCGACGCCGGGAGTTTCATTAAGGGATTTCTCGACCTTCAGCGCGCACGAAGCACAGTGCATCCCCAGGACAGGGAAGGCGACTTCGCGGTCATCGTGTTCCGGAGCGTTCTGGGCCATATCGGCCACCATTCGTCGGAGTCGGTCTGATTCTACCCGTGCGCCGCTTTTTGGCTATTCAAGTCGATCGCTAAGGATAGTTCTAAACCGGGGAGAGGGCTTGTGTCAATGGCAGGATAGCGCTGTCGCGGCGGCCGCTAGACGAAGAAGGGGACAGATTCTTTATACGTCCGGTACTCTGGTGTGCCGCCGATCTCCTTTTCTTCGGTGACGCAGACACGTACGTACTTATAGATCAGGACGGGCACAAAGATGATCGATATCAAGGTCGGCCAGCCGATGAACCAACCCAAGATGATCAGTATAAAGCCCAGGTATTGCGGGTGCCTTGAGTAAGCGTAGATCCCGCTGGTGACAAAGTTACCTTTCCGAACGTTTATATATAGTGTGATCCAGCCGATCATGATCAGCGCTGCTCCGATGGTCATCAGGACGGCGCCGTAGGCCATGGCGGCATCCATCCCGAAGCCCACGCCGAACAAGTCGAATTCAACGACATGGGGCGGAGCGCTCTCCCCCAAGGTGTAGAAATACTTCGAGGCGAACAAGATTGTCAGCGGGATACCGTACATCTCGACGAAGAGCGAGACAAAGAAGGCCGTCACCAGACTATACTCTGTCCATTTCGCTTTGCGACGGAACGAAAGCGGGATCAGAAAGGCCGAGAAAAGCAAGATATTGAGCACGACGATATGCCACTGCTCGGTGATGATCCGGGTGATCACATTACCGGTGAGGTACGCGTAGAAGTGCTGATAGAAGTCGCCGATGAAGAGGATCGGCGCCACCGCTAGGGCTGCTAAGAGCATTCGGGAGATGAGTTTTGGGCGCGTCATAAACGTAACCTAACTGACGAGAAATATACTGTCAATGCCGGCTCATTCTCCTCGTCCGTCATGGGCAGCGCACCGCCACGAAGTTGGCCGTTTTGCCTCGAGCGGGCAACCAAGCAGACCGAAAAACATCTGTGGTCATATGATATAATTCGACCGTGCAACTCTTCTTAATGATGAACAATTATTTCCACGACCTCGCGAGTGCGCTTTTTTTCACAAGCGCGGTAGTCATTCTTTTCTTAGCGCGAACCGTTGAACGGACCGGCCAAGTCGAAGCGATCCGGTATTTCGTCGATCGTTATCCAAAGCTCGCCGTTCTAGCGCGGGTTTCACTAGCATGGATCGTGGTCGGAGGGATCGTCAGGCTGCTGACGTTCGCTGATTTCGAATGGGCGGCGGCTGTCGACAAGAACCAGGAACCGTCCCTGATCCTAAAGTTAGTCATCATTCTTTCGGTTGTCGGCATCGGCGCCTATAAGTGGCGACAACTAGCCAATAAAGTCAAAGAGCTCAGAGCCTCCTTGGAGAGCGCTTACGCCCCAAGACCCGGAAAGGTGGGAGCCGGCCGAGCTTGATCTCGGACCGGCGAAACAAATGGCATCTGTTCTACTAATCACACCACCGTACCACTGTGGAGTTGTCGAGGCGGCCGGGACCTGGCTGCCGCTCAATCTGGTTTATGTGGCCGGGTCTTTGCAGGCAGCCGGTCACGAAGTCGAGATATACGACGCGATGACAATGTTCGATACCCACGAGGATATCGAAAAGCGCATCGAAGCCCGCCGGCCCGATGTGGTGGCCACCGGCGGCTTTACGGCAGTAGTCAATGACTGTCTGAAGGTTCTGGAAACGGCCAAGGCTATAAGCGGAGATATAACCACGGTCCTTGGCGGGGTCCACCCCACCTTTTGTTATCAAGACATACTTGAAGGCCATCCTGAAGTGGACTTCGTCGTCCGCGGCGAAGGCGAAGAGACGTTCCCGGAGCTGTTGGCGTGTTTAGCGGCAGGGGACGATCTGGCCAAGGTCAAGGGAATCTCTTTTCTGAGCGACGGCGCCGTGATCACGACACCAGTTCGACCGTTCATTCAAGACCTAGATGCTTTACCAAGGGCCTGGGATCTGATTGATTGGCCGCTATACACATACAGGCCGACCGCCGGCTCCACTCTGGCGGTAGTCGGCTTCGCCCGCGGTTGCGTCTCCGCGTGCTCGTTCTGCTCGCAGCAGCTGTTTTGGGAGCGGTCTTGGCGCTCGCGTAGCCCCGAGAATTTCGTCGCTGAGCTGGCCATGCTCAAGGCCGAATACGGTGTCAATGTGGCGATGATAGCCGACGAATCGCCCGCTACCGATGAAAAGCGGTGGCGCCGCGTGGTCGATTTGCTTATCGAGGCCGACCTGGGGATGGAAATACTTCTTGAGACCCGGGTCGTCGATGTTTTGCGAGACGAGTCCATTTTGGACCTTTATAGGCAAGCGGGTATCGTACATATCTATGTAGGGGTCGAATCCGGCTCAGCCGAGACCCTGAAGAAGTTCAATAAGGATATCAAAGTCGAGCAGTCCAAGCGGGCCATCGAGTTGATCAATGAGGCCGGGATCATCTCCGAGACCTCGTTCGTTCTCGGCATGCCCGACGACACGGCGGAGGCGATGAAACAGACCGCCAAGTTGGCTCAATTCTACACTCCGGACCTGGCCTTTTTCCTGGCGATCGCCCCTTGGCCGTATGCCGACATCTACGAAGACTTAGAGCCGTACATCGAGGACTGGGACCTGTCGCATTACAATTTAGTGGAGCCGGTCATCAAGCCGACCAATATGACACGGGAGCAGGTTTCTCAGGAGCTGTTCAAGGCTTTTCGCAATTTCTATATAAAGAAAATGACGCAACTGCCGCAGATGTCGAAATTCAAGCGCGACTACATGATCTCAGTCGGCCAACTCTTGTCCACCCACTCCTACCTCGCCGATCAGATGAAGATGCCGAAAAAACTTCATCAGCAGCTTCGAGACATAGTCGGCTCCAGCTAGGCCGCTGGTCACCACTACCGCTACTACCACCACCACGGACCTCACGGGTAAGACCCTTATTTTCACGATCTAAGAAGCGTCGTGAAAATGCGCCATACGGGAGACCGTTATGCACGGACGTTTCCTAACGGCCGGTGGTCGGGCAACCGAAAAACCTGCGCGTAACGGTGTCTATGTGATATGCAAAAAGTCGGTAGATTCGCCTCCCGGGAAACCCTTTCAGGTGGAGCTCGACCCACCGAGTACCTTTAGGTGCCTGGACTTACCAGAACAGGTAGGTCAACCACTGCCAAAAGAGTTGATTAGAGCAACCAAAAGTATTGACCTTATCTAACCCACGCGGTATTCTTGTGCTTGTATGCACAGGGTCGAAAACCGCTGCCATGAGGAAGAGGCAGATTGAATCATGTGAAGGACGGCATAATTGTGTGGGGCGGACGATGAACATTCAAGCAAGACAGCGGAATTGAAGACATGGCCTTTGTTTTTTGGGGTCATCTTAATCTTATTCTTTGCTATGCCCACTAGTTCATTTGCTGGCGGATGGTTTCAAGCGAGTACGAGTGACACGGTCGGCGACGCTTACTGGCGAGACTATAATACTGCGTCTACCACCATCACTCCGCATATCGGTTACTCCACGTCCAGCAATAAGTGCCGCACCTGTCATGCTGTTCACCTGGCAAACGGAAACAGCTGGAGACTTCTTAAAGACGGCTCGAGTTCCGAGACACGGAGCTTTGGTGAGCGGGCAGGGATCGACGGCATGGGCAACGACCGGGCCACGGAATGCATGTATGGGCCCGACGCCGATTCCGGCGCTTCCACCAAGAAACCTTACGGCGAGCTCTTTGGTAAGACTATACGGGGCCAGCACAGCCTCG
>JAUWIO010000269.1 GCA_030605305.1 Actinomycetes bacterium | reverse complement strand
GCGATTTCCCTTCCGCGGTTTTGAAGAAGGTTCTCCTCGCCGATCGCCCCTATCTCGACACCGACCATCGCCTGGCCTAGACCTTTCGAGACTTCGACGAGCACGGCCGGATCTTCAAAGTGTGTGGTGGCGCGGACGATCGCCTTGGCCATAGCCGACGGATCTTCCGACTTGAAGATCCCGGAACCGACAAAGACACCATCGACGCCGAGTTGCATCATCAGCGCCGCATCAGCCGGAGTAGCGATGCCGCCGGCCGAGAAATTAACGACCGGCAAGTGCCCTTCGGCGGCCACGTATTTGACTAGATCGATCGGGGCGCGCAGGTCTTTTGCCGCCGCCGGCAGCTCTTCCTCGCGCATCCCGTGAAGGCGGGCTATCTCCCCGTGGATCGCGCGGGCATGACGAACTGCTTCGACGACATTGCCGGTACCGGCCTCGCCTTTTGTGCGGACCATGGCTGCTCCCTCCCCGATACGCCGCAAAGCTTCGCCCAGGTTCACGGCTCCGCAAACAAACGGCACGGTGAAGTCGAACTTGCTGATATGGTGACTCTCGTCTGCCGGCGTCAAAACCTCGCTCTCATCGATGTAATCGACACCGAGAGATTCGAGGACTTGGGCTTCGACGAAATGTCCGATGCGAGCCTTGGCCATGACCGGGACCGTCACCGTATCCATGATTTTCTCAATGATCTCCAGGTCGGCCATCCTAGCGACGCCGCCGGACGCCCTGATATCAGATGGCACTCGCTCTAGAGCCATGACCGCCACCGCACCGGCTTCTTCGGCGATTTTCGCCTGCTCAGGCGTGGTGACATCCATGATGTCGCCGCCCTTGAGCATCTCCGCCAGCCCCGATTTGACCCGAAATGTTCCTTTTTCAGTCAAAAGTCCTCCAATTAACTGTTTTACGTGTTACAACAAAAAGACAAGGCAGGAGCTTGTTTATACTGCCTAAAAGACAGTAAAATATACTACTAGATAGCCGGTGGCCCCGCAAACTTCGACCGACCTATGGTCCCGGCTGGTTTGACCATCTTACAAGCGCTAGGGGGCGTCTTGAACACGCAGCAAGCGTCTATAAAACTCCGGCTCGCCATTGGGGTCGCGGCCATCGTGGCCAGCCTCGTCGTCAGCGGATTCACCGCACTGTCGATTCAAGGAGATGCCGCCACGACTGCGTCGGCGCTCGTCGAGCGGAACGAAACTGATCTAAGCATCCTGACGATCAAGGCAAATATCGCCGAATCCATGTTCCCGGCCCATAGCTATCTTATCGATGGAGAGCTTGGCGCCAAAGAGGCTGAGTTCTTGATGATGCTCAAGGGAGTCAGAAACGACATGGAGAGGTTGGCCGCCGGCGAGGAGCCAGACCATCCGGAGCAAGCCCTGATACGCAACGCCCTTGTTGAGCTGGATGAGCTTGAGTCGATCCAGCGGCGGATATTCAAACTCGAGGACGAAGAGCGCCATGCGAAAGGTCCGGCGCTGATGCGGGCGATGCACCGTTTCCAGAGGAACATTCAGGACGACTTCGACGACTTCAAGCTGGCCGAGCAGACAGAGCTAAAGAAACTGACAGCCGTGTCCGATGCCCACAATCGCCGAGCTGTCGCGCTCATCATCGCCGCGGCCTTCATCGCTCTGGCAGCCGCGCTCTTCGTGGCCTATACCGGCAACGAACTCTGATCGCTGTTCCGCGTCTTAGCGCTCAGGCTAAAACTCCTGCCGATTGAAGCGCCAAATGGCTACGGCGATAAAGGCAACGCACAAGACCATCGTCGCGATCAGCGGCAACCACGAGAACACGGACTCGCCGGTCATAAAAGAAAATGCCAGCGAATTCATCGCATCGGGGTCGGGGCTGAAGATCAGTAACAATGGT
>JAUWIO010000025.1 GCA_030605305.1 Actinomycetes bacterium | reverse complement strand
ATTCTTTGATGGCCCTGGCGGCGTTATCGCTCAAGCGTTTCGAGACTATTGTCTGGCCCGGGCTGGCCGCGCTTCGCGAGCGGCTGACGCGACGGACTGGGATCGCGGGAATAGATACTTTCGCCTGGCGGTTTGCCCTACTGGCCTCGCTGTTGTTCTTGGCTGTCGAGCCCACCTTGCTGCCGCTCGGACTGGCCGTCATGGTGGCTTTTGTATCTGTGGCCCAGAAACCGCTGACCGTGCGCCGGGTCGCGGGCGAGGATGACCCCGGGCCGGGGCGTCACAGGTTGGACCTGTGGACGGGCGAGGGAGCGGGGCGCACCGTTCACCTCTATCATTGGCGCTCGCCGGACCCGGCGGGAGACGTTTTGGAGCTGCGGCTCGAATCGGCCTTCGAACGCGGGCGATATGAGGAATCCGTCCGAGCTAATCCGGCCAATCAAGGAGAGTTCGGCCGGCGTGTCTACGGCCACCTGGTGCAGGACGGTGCGCCTGAAGAGGTCCGCCGGGTAGCGGCCGGTCTGCGGGAGACGGCGGAGGCAGCCGGCTTGGAGCCTGGCCTGGAAGTCGAATCGGTGTTGGCTTTTGTCCAGGCCATCCCGACAGCGGCGGATCCTTTAGCCAAAGGGCGCCGCTACACGCGGTGGCCCCTGGAGACTCTCTTTGAACACGTCGGCAACGCCGATTGCAAGTCCGTTTTACTCGTTGTCTTACTCCGGGAACTGGGGTACGGCACCATCATCGTCGAGCGGGGCGCTTGGACCGGTGTCGGAGTTTTGGTCGATGGGGCGGATGGATTTTCCATCCAATACGAAGACTCGCGTTACGTTCTTTGCGAACCCGCGCACACCCGGAGCCTTGGAGAGGTCTCGGATGAGCTGAAGGATGGGCGGCTATGGGTTTACAAGACGGCAGAGCGCTAGGTAGAATATCACAATGGAGATTTACCTCGACGGCCAGTTCGTCAGTGAGGACGATGCCAAGATATCTATATTCGATCACGGTCTTCTCTACGGGGACGGTATTTTCGAGGGTATCCGCATATACAACGGCGCCATCTTCAAGCTCGATGAGCATTTGGATCGCCTTTACGGCGGAGCCAAGGCCATCATGCTGGCTGTGCCGCTCGATCATGACGAATTGAAGGCGGCCATAGTGGAGACTGCCCGTCGCAGCGGTCTGGCCGACGGCTACATGCGGTTGGTAGTGACGCGAGGCAAGGGCGATCTCGGGCTTAACCCTATCAAGTGCCCCAAGCCCTCGATCTTTATTATCGCCTCGACCATCAGTATCTATCCCGAAGAAGTTTATCGGCACGGGATGAAGATCGTCACGGTCTCGACGCGTCGCAATCTGCTGGAGGCCCTGAACCCGAGGGTCAAGTCGCTAAACTATTTAAACAACGTGCTGGCGACACTAGAGGTCAATCGGACCGATGCGCAAGAAGGTCTGATGCTCAACGCCGACGGCTACGTTACTGAATGTATTGTGGACAACTTCTTTTTGGTCGATGCGGGCACGGTGGTGACGCCGCCGACGAGCATGGGCGCCCTTAAGGGCGTGACCCGCGACACTGTCATGGACCTGGCTCGGGAAGCCGGCTATCCGGTCGAGGAGCGGATCATCACGCTCCATGACGTCTATGTCGCCGATGAGGCCTTCTTGACTGGCACGGCGGCCGAGATAGCGCCGATCACCATCGTCGATGAACGGCATATCGGTAATGGCGAGCCCGGGCCGATCACGACCGACCTGATGGCCAAGTTCCATGCTTACGCTCAAACCAATGGCACTCCGGTCGGATGATAACGCTTTATGACACGACGCTAAGGGACGGTGCTCAGCGCGAAGGTATCGCCTTGAGCGCCGAAGATATGCTCACGAGCGCCGGCAAGCTAGACTCCTTCGGCATGGATTACATAGAGGGCGGGTTTCCCGGGTCCAATCCGCGGGATAAGGAGTTCTTTGAGCGCGCCGCCCAGATCGGACTCACAGCTAAGCTGGTCGGTTTCGGCAACACGAGACGAAAGAATATCAAGGCCGAGGAAGATCCGACGCTTAAAGCTCTGGTCGAGGCGGGCACACCGGCCGTCTGTGTTTTTGGCAAGAGCTGGGACCTGCATGTTACCGAAACGCTGCAGACGACTTATGAAGAGAATCTCAAGATGATCTCTGAGTCGGTCAAGTTCTTGAAGGACCACGACCTGGAGGTCATCTACGATGCCGAGCATTTCTTTGACGGCTGGGGCGCAAATCGGGACTACGCGCTGGCAACTATCAAGGCGGCTGAAGATGCGGGCGCAAACTGGATAGCTTTATGTGATACGAACGGCGGCTGGCTCCCGAATGAACTTCAGGCCGTGGTCGCGGAGGTCGTCAGCTTAATGAAGACCCCGATCGGTATCCATGCTCACAACGACAGCGAATGCGCTGTTGCCAACAGTCTGGTAGCGGTGGCCGCGGGCGCCACTCAAGTGCAGGGCACGATAAACGGCTACGGGGAGCGCTGCGGAAGCGCCAATCTCTGTTCGATCATCGCCAACCTCGAACTGAAAGCCGGCATAGAGACTGTCGGCCCAAAGAAGTTGGCCCAATTGACCGACCTTTCTCATTATGTGGCCGAGGTCGTCAACGCGATTCCGGATAATCATCAGCCCTATGTCGGGCAGAGCGCCTTCGCCCACAAAGGGGGCGTCCATATTAGTGCGATCAAGCGCAACAGTAGTGCTTACGAGCATGTGGAGCCGGCGGTCGTCGGTAATTATCCGACCATAATCGCTTCCGACCTTTCGGGGTCGGCGACGATCATTCACAAGGCCCGCGAGATCGGGGTGGAGCTGTCCGAGGATAAAGACAAAGTAGCGGAATTACTCAACAAGCTTAAAGATAAGGCCCAAGAGGGCTACACCTACGACGCCGCTGATGGTTCGCTCGGCATCTTCATCCTCAAGAACACCGGGGCCTATGAGCCGCTCTTTGAACTGGAGAACTACGAGGTGACCGATAATCGGCGCCATTCCAAGGTGACCGAGTCGCAGGCAGTGGTCAAGATAGCCATGGGCGATGAACGTTTTGTGGCCGTCGGCGAAGGAAACGGTCCCGTGAACGCGCTAGACCGGGCCTTGCGCCAAGCTCTGCGCACCGCCGAGCCCTTGGTCGACAAGATTCATCTGACTGACTATAAAGTGCGGGTCATCAATCAAAGCCGCGGGACGCGGGCCAAGGTCCGGGTTTATATCGAAAGCACCGACGGCGAGACAGCTTGGGGAACTATCGGCGTCCATGAGAACGTGATCGAGGCGAGCTGGGAGGCTTTGGTCGACGGGCTCGAGTACGGCTTGTTGCGCCTCAAGGGCGCCAAGTGAAGGTTGTCCGGTTCGATCACGGTGGAATCGTGTCCTTTGGGGTCGATGACGGGAGCGCCATCGACCGCCTGGCCGGTGAACCATTCGAGGGTATCGTCCGGACCGGCGAAACCTTCGACCCCAAAGAAGTGACGCTGTTGGCGCCGGTCAGCCCTTCAAAAGTCGTCGCGGTCGGACTTAATTACCGGGACCACGCAAGAGAAATCAATATGGAGGTCCCCCAGGAGCCGGTCCTCTTCATTAAGCCCCCGACGACTGTGATCGGACCCGGTCGCGACATTCTCTACCCTCAAGCTTCGGAACAAGTGGAATTCGAAGCTGAGCTGGCGATTGTGGTCGGGCGGACGGCGCATGCGGTTTCAGCCGCCGAGGCGCCGGACTATATCTTTGGCTTTACCGGGGCAAACGACATCACGGCTCGCGATTTGCAAAGGCGCGACGGTCAGTGGACCCGCGCCAAGAGCTTTGACACCTTTTGCGCCCTTGGCCCCCATATCGAGACCGAGCTTGATCCGAGAGCGATCCGGATCACATTGGAGCAAAACGGCCAGGTCCGGCAGGACTCATCAACCGCCCAGATGATCTTCGATGTGTACGAGGTGGTCTCCTTTATCTCGGGAGTGATGACTCTGCTACCAGGTGACGTTATTCTAACGGGAACACCTCCAGGCGTCGGGCTGCTGTCCGTCGGCGACTCTGTCGCTGTGACGGTCGAGGGGATCGGTCGCTTGGAGAATGGCGTATCACAACAATGAGGAGGTCCTGATGGTCAAGATCATGATAGTCGACGACCATGAGATCATGCGCCGGGGACTATCCTTGATCTTCGAGTCTGAGGATGCATTCGATCTAGTAGGGGAGGCCTGCGACGGACAAGAGGCTTGCGAGAAAGTCGGTGAGCTTAAGCCCGATATCATCTTGATGGATATCAGGATGCCGAGAAAGAACGGCATCATGGCGGCCAAGGAGATCAAACAGCGATTTCCCGCGATCAAGATCATCGCCCTCACGGCCGTCGACGACGAGAACGATATCTTCAATGCCATCAATGCGGGCATCGACGGATATGTTCTGAAAGACATCGGCAGCGAGGGATTGATGGAGGCCGTGAGGTCGGTGCAGGGCGGGATCTCGTTCTTGCAGCCGCAAGTGGCGAGGCGGGTCGTCGAGCGCCTTGGACGCAAACCGTCACTTAACCACCGCGACGACCACGAACTGACCGAGCGCGAGACGATCATCTTGGGGCTGATGGCCCGGGGTCTTAGAAACAAAGAGATGGCGGAAAAGCTCTTCGTCAGCGAGGAGACTATCAAAACACACGTCAGTCACGTGCTTGAAAAACTCGGTCAAAAAGATCGGATGCACGCCGTGCTTCATGCGATTCGCCATAATCTCGTCAAGCTAGAATCGCTGGAAGAATAGGGCGATATGCCCAATATCCCCCGTTTGGGGGATGTAGCGATCAATGTTGAATGTTAAAAACTAACAAAGGGTGTCAGGGAGGCAACTTTATTTGGCACCTTTCATCTCCTTTCCGGCGGGGGAAGACCATTGGTCTTCCCCTTGTCCTTTCCAAAACTAATTCCCTCCTCGCCAGACCTGGGCCTATCCCGCTTGACCCTCAGAGCGCGTGCTATAATCGCCGGGAATGGAGGGGTTGAGCTATGGGATCTGAGGTCGCCGTATCGTTGGGGCCGCTGTCTATACGGTGGTACGGCCTGATAATAACTTCGGCTGTGCTCATCGGCTATATGATCGCCTACCGGCGTGTTCGGGCCGCGGGAGAGGACCCGGAACACCTGACGAATATCCTAGTCTACGGTTTGATCAGCGCCCTTGTCGGTGCCCGCGCTTACTACGTTCTCTTTAGCTTGTCCGAGTACATTGACGATCCCGCTGAGATAATCGCCATTTGGCATGGGGGCATCGCGATCCACGGCGCTCTGATCGGCGCTTTTCTCTCCACATATATTTACACCCGCCGCTACCGGCTCGATTGGCTGAAATGGATGGACTTGATGATTCCGAGCATGCTTCTCGGTCAGGCCATCGGGCGCTGGGGAAACTTCATGAACCAGGAGGCTTTTGGCACTCCGACCGATTTGCCCTGGGGCATCTTTATTGATGCCGCTAAACGGCCGCTGGAGTTCGCCTCTTTTACTCACTTCCACCCGACCTTCTTCTATGAGTCGATATGGAATCTGGCCGGTTTTGCGCTCTTGATCTACTTGAGCGGCCGCCAGAAAGACGCGCCTTTGTCATGGCCGAAAGGCTCATTGCTGCTCGTTTACGGGATCTACTATTCTTTCGGGCGCTTCTTTATTGAAGGCCTGAGGACAGACAGCCTATGGTTCGGACCGCTTCGCGTGGCCCAGCTCGTTAGTTTGGGGGCTGTCGTCGGCTGTGCGGTCTTACTGTGGCGTTTACGGAACAAGTCGGTCGCCGATGATGAGGCCCGCCCGCCGTCGCCTAAGAAGAAGCCTGCCGCCGCCGCGCAAAACCGCCGGCGCGGTGCCCGACGTTGAGGCATATGATGCTCGACAAGCTGGTCTGTCCGGCCGACCGGCACTTTCCACTCGAGCTCCAGGTAGAGTCGACAGTCGAAATCGCCGGTTTCGGGCCGGTCTGTGAGAAATACTGCGCGCAAGAGGACCGTCTTTTCCAAGAAGAGGCCGATGGACCAGACGCCGATCGTTGCCGGGAATGTCACGAGGTCGAGATTGAAACGGGCCGGCTGCGCTGTCCGGAGTGCGGTGATGTCTTTGAGGTCGAGCAGGGCATAGCCCGCCTCCTTTATGGCCTGGAAGGGACCGCCGGCGCCGAAGATAAACATAAAGAGATGCGGGCCCGGGACTCTCAGGCTCAAAAGTACGATTCGCTGGCCTTCCTAAAACTGCTCTCGGCTGTCGAAATACCGATGACCATGGAACTCCTCAAGCCGGAGCCGTCCGATCTGGTCGTTGAATTAGGGGCCGGAACGGGCCGTCTGAGAGCCCGCGTCGCTCAGGCGGCCAGATTCACTATAGCCGTGGACTTCTCGGTCGAATCGCTGTCATTATCTAAGAGTAAGTGTCGTGCGGGCAACGTCGGCTGGCTCCAAGCGGATATCAATCGTCTGCCCCTGCGGGACGATGTGGCCGACAAGCTTCTCAGCTGCCAGGTCTTTGAGCATCTTCCGGGTGTGTCGGTCCGCAACATGGCTATCGACGAGAGCGCCCGTATCTTGAAACCGCGCGGGATCTTTGCCATCAGTATCTATCGCGCTTCATGGTTCTGGCGGCTATGGGGTCCGAAAGAGGGCTACCATGCCGGGGGCATCTACTACTGCCGTTTGAACAACGGCGAGTTCCAGGAGATGCTCAACCGGCAGTTCACGATCGTGCGGCAGATCCCGAATGTCGGGATGTATTTGCAGATGGCGCGGTGCGTTAAGAAGCCAGTTTAGCTTTTCGCCAACCGGCGTCTGCTAGCTTTTTTACCCGGTCGTTCGACCAGTTCTTCATCTCTTCGAAGTATCGTTTCCGGTCTGTTTTGGCCAGCTCGATGATCGCTTCTTTTTCCTTGAGGCTGTCGTAGTGGTCTGTCGGCGTGTATCCGACCCACGAGCAAAAGCCGTTGTCGAAGATGAATTCCGGGGTGACGGCCTCCGGCTCGGCCGGAAACTCATGGGCAAAAAGACGAGCCCCTTCGACCTCCATATCAATGACCCAGCCATTGTCCATGATCATCGTTTCGTCGTTGAAATCGATTCCGGAGCTACAGATTGGGCAGTAGAGCTCTTTGACTATATTCTCTGGTAAGACATTATTTCCGAAGTGCAGCACCGCTGTCTTGGCGCCGCATTTACATGTTTTTGTTTCCGCTTTACACATAGCGACCTCCTTATTGTTCTAAATCGAGTGTACCATAATAATATCGGCGATTTTCTGCCGTCCTCTCTTCGGATATAATACTCGAGCGTGACTACGGGGTGTAGCGCAGCTTGGTCTAGCGCGCCTGCTTTGGGAGCAGGAGGTCGGAGGTTCGAATCCTCTCACCCCGACGGAGTCCATTGATCCTGTTCACCGGGGCTGTTATTGGTACAATATATAGATTCAGGCGGATGTAACTCAGT
>JAUWIO010000248.1 GCA_030605305.1 Actinomycetes bacterium | reverse complement strand
GTCCCTGGCCTTTTTGGCCAGGGGGTTGTTGTAGAAGACCTGGTTCATTTTGGAGTTGTTTGCCCCGCCGGTCGGGTTCTTGTATACATCGAAGTCAAAGTCGAAGGCCCCGGGTACGTCGAGGAAGTCGACTATGCCGGCCAGCTGAGTTTCGGTATCGGCAGTGAAGTCCTCGAAGAGGACATACTTGATCTGCTCCCGGTCAAAATATTTCAGATATCGCTCGATCCCCAGGGAATAGCGGCTCTCCTTTAGGTACTGAAACCCATACTCGTGCTCGTAGCGCTTCAGGGATTTCGCTACTCTGGCCTCCTCGTCCAAGGCGATGGCCTCCTCGAATGGCAGGTCTTCGAATTCATGGTTCCTTAGCCTCGAGTAGTGAGAGTGCGCCCGCTCGATGGGGTCCCGCAGCATAAAGATGAGCTTGATGTCCGATCCTAGAGTACTGTGGATGCGCTCCGGGCAGCGTTCGTCGACCAGATACACCGGGGAGATGTCGCCGACAGCGGTCTCCCGGCTGACACCGGAAAAATACTTTTCCTCATACCAAGATGAGCCCTTGTCGTAATCCTGCGTGAAGAACCGAGTCTCTTTTAGTGACGGCAGGAACACCTGGGGATGCTGGATGAGTAGATAATAGAGGGCCGTGGTCGCGGACCTGGCCGCGCCAGGACAGATAAAGTTCGGTAGCATGGACTTATTATATAACAGTTCTCACGCTAGGGAGACGGATAGCATCGCCAGGTCGTCGGAGAGACCGGCGCTCGCGAAGTCGAGGAGCTCGGAGATGACGCGGTGGGGTAGCTCTTCCGTTGTTTTTAACCTGATTGCTTCGATGAGCTGCATAAGGCGCTCCTCGCCAAAGAGTTCGCCGTCTCGACGGGCGTCGGTGGCGCCGTCAGTATAGACGAACAGCACATCTCCTTTTGCCAGTGTCACTTCATCACCCTTGAACTCCAGTGTCGGTAATATTCCCAGGGCCGGCGAATTAACTGTCAATGGTCTGGCGCGACCGTCGCGAGTTTTGACGATACCGGGCGGGTGTCCGGCGCTACAATAATCTAATTTCCCGCTGCTCTTATCCAGTGTCCCGAAGAAGACCGTGACGAAAGTCGAGGGTTCGGTCATCTGAAGTGTCAGCGTGTTCGTCTTGCGCAGGACTTCGCTCGGAGAGTGGCCCTCCGCGGCATAGGCGCGCACCGTGTGCTTGACTGCCGATGTCAGCTTGGCTGCTTCCAGTCCTTTGCCGGAAACATCCCCGATCAAGATGCCCACCCGATCGCCCGGCAGCTCGAAAATATCGTAGAAATCCCCGCCCACGCGCGTTGTCCGGGTCGCCGAGCGATAGAGGTTGCCGTAGTGGATACCGGCGACCTCTTTCGGCATGGTCAGCAGCGATTGCTGCAAAGCATCGGCGATATTCCGCTTTTCGGCGTATAGTCTGGCGTTCTCTAGGGCGAAAGATGTTGCCGTCGCCAGTTGGGTTGCGAACTGGACCTGCGCATCAGTGAAGGGTTTGACCTCCGTGTGTTGGCGGAAAGTCAGGCAGCCGATCGGCTCGTCGCGTACCAGCAGAGGCACGACGAGGACCGACTTTATCCCAAAGTCTACCATTGTCTGGCGGTCGATCCGGTCGTCGTTGAGCGCGTCGTTAAAGGCTATGGGGTGGCGTTTTCGGACGGCCAGGCTCACGTGGCTCAATTGTTCCTTGGACAAGCGCTGGCCGACGAGTCCCGGCCGGCAGTGCTGGATGGCGCGGACGACCCAGTCTTCAGCGTCGGCCAGAAGCGCGACCGCCGCGTCAACTTCAAGGGCCGCGGTCGCCTCGATCGTGACGAGTTCGATGATAGTGTCGAAATTGAGAGTGGAGTTGATGACGGAATTGATCTTATTGAGAGCATCCCGCAACTCACGGGCCTGGTGCCTGGCCGTATCATCGCGGAAGACGCCCTGGACTATCCGCCGGTCGCCGAGATCGATGATCGACGTACAGATTTGTACCGGGATGCGATCGCCGTCCGCGTTGACGACGAAGCGCTCGCTCTTGGTCGGTGGCGGAGTTTCGGCCGCGGCATATTCTCGGAAGCGCGCTGAAGCTTCCCTGGCTTCTGCCGGCGCGTGCAGGTCGCTGTGGTGCATGCCGATGATCTCGGAGGCGGGACGGCCGAGCAGCACTTCGCCTTCGCGGTTGCCCTCAAGTATCCGTCCGGGCTCGGCATCGGGCATGAAGATGGC
>JAUWIO010000243.1 GCA_030605305.1 Actinomycetes bacterium | reverse complement strand
TCGAACGTCTCGTTGGCCGGGCCGGCAGCTACGTAATAGTCTTTGCTGCGGCTTTAGGGTCGACTCTCTTTGTGACCGGAGCTTCGATACGAGAATGGGCGGCCCGTTCAGCCAAGACAGCGCGAGAGGGTCGGGCGAAAAAGACGACCAAGCCGACCAAGAAGAAGGTCAAACCTGATGCGGCGCCGCGGACCCGAGCGACGGTCCGCCGCCGTGAAGAGGACGAGCGCACGGTAGAGCTGATAAAGCCGGCTGATAATCGGGTTTCGAAGGCGTCGAGGGACTCCGGGAACGCGGTCGCCGACCAATTGGCGCTCGTCGAGCCGGACGAGGCGACCGACGGATATAAATTGGCGCCGATCTCTCTGTTGAAGAAGTCGCCGCCGGCCAAGCCGACGACCGCCAAAGACTATAAAGAGCAAGTGAAGGTCCTCGAGCAGACGTTGAGAGATTTTGATATTCACGCCAAGGTCGAGAAGGTAATAAGCGGCCCCACGGTCATGCGGTTCGAATTGCAATTGCCTCCCGGTATCAAGGTCAATCGGGTCGTTGGGCTGGCGGATGACATCGCCCTGGCCCTGGCCTCGGCGGACATACGCGTTCTGGCGCCGATCCCCGGGAAAGCCGCCGTGGGCATCGAAGTGCCGAAGACAGACCGGGAGATGGTAACGATCGGGGACATGCTCGAAGGGACCGATCCGAGGGCCGGCGGGCCGCTAGCTATTCCGTTGGGCAAAGATATCACCGGCAAGCCGCTGATCAAGAGCATTGCCGATATGCCGCATATGCTTATCGCCGGCGCCACCGGCTCGGGGAAAAGTGTCTGCATCAACAGCATCCTGATGACCATCCTTTTGCGGGCGCGCCCCGACCAGGTGAAGCTGGTATTGGTCGATCCCAAGCGGGGGGAGCTAAAACTCTATGACGACATCCCGCACCTCCTGGTGCCGGTAGTCACTGAACCAAAGGACGCTGCAAAGGTCCTGACGTGGGCAGTGGGGGAGATGGGCGCGCGATACGAGCTGCTCTCACAGGCCAAAGTCCGTAATATCTCGGGCTACAACGAGCAGGTCAAGAATAGCGATGACGATCGCGAACAGCTGCCCTTCATACTGATCGTCATCGATGAGCTGGCCGATCTGATGATGGCCGCCGCCGGCGAGGTCGAGGATGCGATCGTCAGGCTTTCCCAGATGGCTCGGGCTGTCGGCATCCACTTGGTGGTGGCGACCCAGCGGCCTTCGGCGAATGTCATCACCGGACTGATCAAGGCCAATATCCCTTGCCGGGCCGCGTTTGCTGTTTCGTCCCAAGTCGATTCACGGGTCGTCATCGACGCCAATGGGGCGGAGAAGCTGATCGGCAAAGGCGACATGCTCTATATGTCGCCCGAGACACCAAAAGCCCAGCGTCTTCAAGCAGGATTCGTCGCTGAGAGCGAGGTCCAGCTGGTTGTCGACTACGTCAAGAAACAAGCCAAGCCGGAGTACAAGCGTGAGATACTTTCGGAGCATAAACCCAAGGTGGAAGTCGAGTTCACTGACGACCTTTTTGATGAGGCGCTTGATCTGGTCGTTACCGCCGGCCAGGCTTCCACTTCCTCTTTGCAAAGGCGGTTGCGCGTTGGCTATGCTCGCGCTGCCAGGCTCATGGACATCATGGAACAGCGGGGCTTGATCGGCCCGGCCGACGGCTCGAAACCGCGGGAGATCCTGATCACCAGAGAAGAACTTGAAGAATTGCGGGGGATCGAGACAACCGTCTAAAGAATCGGTTGCACGGCTGTGCCCCCTCTGATATATTCTCATCGTACCTTTAAGAACGGGCCCGCGAGGCCGACAAGGGAGATAACAACATCAGCTGCTACCTTAATCTCTTGTGCCGCGCGAGCCGAGAGCTTTTTTTATGCCAAAAACTGGAGGTAAGCAGATGACGAGCGGCGACTCTCAAATAATGGACGCGGCGGCCATGCGCCGGGCGCTGACGCGGATAGCTCACGAAATAATCGAGCGCAACCGCGGCGTGGAGAATGTCGGTCTGGTCGGCGTGCGTACGCGCGGGGTGCATATAGCCAAGAGGCTGCAGGCCAAGATCCGCGATATCGAGCAAGTCGAGTGTCCGGTCGGGGAGCTCGACATAACCTTTTATCGAGACGATATCTCTACTAATCCGCATCCCCAGGTAGCCGGGACAGACATCCAGTTTGATATCAACGGCAAGGACATCATCCTCTGCGACGACGTCCTCTTCACCGGTAGATCGATTCGGGCCG
>JAUWIO010000299.1 GCA_030605305.1 Actinomycetes bacterium | reverse complement strand
ATCCCCCGGGAGGTGCCGGGTATTCTCGATAGCCTGGCCGGCGGGCGCGCTGTCACCCAGCGTCTCGATGTCGATGGGGCCGGGCCGGACGATAAGTTCACGATCAGCCTAGACCCAGCCGATTTCTTTAGCGGCGCGGTCCCTGAAGTGCCGCGGCCGAAGTTTCTGGCTATTATCGCTTCGACGGTTCTGGCGATGACCCTGGCCAAGAAATCAACCGGGCGGATAGATGGTTTTGTAATCGAGGCGCCGACAGCCGGCGGCCACAATGCGCCGCCCCGCGGCGAGCTGCAACTAGATGACAACGGCGAGCCTGTCTATGGTTCGCGGGACCAGATAAATTTCAAGAAGATAGTGGCCTTAGACATCCCGTTTTGGCTGGCAGGCGGGTATGCACACAAAGAGCGCATCGAAGAGGCCAGAGCCCTCGGGGCCACGGGAGTCCAGCTTGGGACCCCCTTCGCGCTGACGAAGGAGTCTAACCTTCTGCCCTGGTTGAAAAAACAAATAATTCAGGCGGTCTTAGATGGCGGAGCCGAAGTCTTCACCAGCCCGACAGCGTCCCCCACGGGATTTCCGTTCAAGCTCGCTTGTCTGAAGGGGACTCTCTCGGAGCCGGATATCTACGCGGCCCGTCCGCGCATCTGCGATCTAGGCTATCTTCGCCAGGCGTACAAGACGGGCAGCGGCCGGGTAGGCTGGCGGTGCTCGGCCGAGCCGATCGATATTTATGAGAAAAAGGGCGGCTCGCCCGAGGGCGTCGACGGCCGGATATGCTTATGCAACGGGCTGATGTCTAATATCGGTTTACCGCAGCTTAGAGAGGGCGGGTATCTCGAGCCGCCGGTCGTGACCCTCGGTGATGATGGCGACTGTATCAAGCCGCTTATCCCGGAAGATGGCGGGCCGTATGCCGCCGCCGCGGTCGTCGACCGCTTTTCCAGTTAGCTAAAAGGAGCCCCGATGCACGAAGATGTCCTCATCGGCCTAGCCGCCGTTATCGTCATTGGAATCGGCGCTCAGTGGATCGCTTGGCGTGTGCGGGTGCCGTCGATCTTGCTCCTGCTTTTTGCGGGATTCCTGGTCGGCCCGGTCTTCGGGCTGCTCGACCCCGATGCTCTCTTTGGGGAGCTGCTGATCCCGCTCGTCTCACTTTCGGTCGCTATTATTCTCTTTGAGGGCGGCTTGAGTCTGAAGTTCTCTGAGATACCCAAGGTCGGGCGGGCGGTACTCAATCTTATCACCGTCGGGGCGCTGACTACGTGGGTTATCGGTTCGGCAGCTGCTTACCTGCTGCTCGGTCTGGACCTGGACTTGGCGCTGCTCTTCGGGTCGATCATCGTCGTTACCGGGCCGACGGTCACGGGACCGCTTTTACGACACGTCCGCCCGATCGCCAAGCTAAACTCCGTTCTAAAATGGGAGGGCATCGCGATCGACCCGCTCGGCGTGATGTTCGCGGTTCTGGTCTTTGAGGTCTTGCTGGCGGGCGAAGTGGTCGGGGTGCCTATCCTGGCGGTCTCGCATATCGCCAAGACGATCCTGATCGGCGCCGGTAT
>JAUWIO010000080.1 GCA_030605305.1 Actinomycetes bacterium | reverse complement strand
TTTCCGATCGCCTATGGATATGTGGTCGAACGCCGGGTCTTCGATAAGAAGCTATTAGAGCACGCCGCCGAGCGCGGAGCGGACGTAGTCGAAGACTGGCGCGCGGACTCGCTACTGGAAGAACGCGATCGGTTCATTGGGGTCAAAGGCACGCACAGAGGCGAACCGGCTGAGATCAAGGCCAAACTCATCGTCGTCGCGGACGGCTCAAAGGGAAAGATATCCCGTCTCTTCGGGGCGGACCTCAGCCGCGCCCACGCCGTCGGACTGCGGACTTACGCGACCAACATCTCCGGCATCGATGACTGCGCCAATATATATTTCACCCGCAAATTCCCTAAAGGCTACGCCTGGATATTCCCGACCGGGGACGATTCGGCCAATGTCGGGGTCGGCATCCTGGGTCTTGGCAACGGCTCCGCCCAAAAGAGCGTCCACACCGCCTACCGTCATTTTATGGAGGAACAGGACCTCGCTCCGGCCTCCTTGTCCGGCAGCCACGTGACCGAGCGGCCGGTCGGGTCGGTGATGCGGATGAATTTCGGGAAACGCCCGCTGTGGAAACCGGGGCTGGCTTTCATCGGCGACGCCGCCGGACTCGTCTCTCCCATCAATGGAGAAGGTATCAGTCATGCCATCGAATCGGGGAAGCTCCTGTCCGAGACACTCCCGGACCCTTGGCCCGACGCCGCCGGGATAGACAGGGGCTTGCTCGCATACGATCAGGCCATGCAGCGCCGGTTCCTATCGTTCTTCCGTTGGGGGCGCCTCTTCGATCAGGTCTTCGGGACCCCGGGGAATCTCGATCGCGCTGTCAAACAGGCCCAGAAACATGAAGAACTGCGCGTCGTCCTAGCCGGCGTCATCGCGAACACCGTCCACCCGCGTGAGCTGATGAGGTGGCGGATGATCCGGAGACTACTTTTCTAAGAACCTCTAGTCGACGAACGAGTGCGCGTAGAGCATCTCGTCTTTGAATATCTTGTGGGCGCGAGAAAGGATCTCGTCCGACTCCATTTCAGCCAGACGTTGGTCCAACTCCTGAGGCAGCGACTTCGCTGTCGTCACCAGTTCTTCATCGAGCGGGTCCATAATGGCTGAATCGAGACCGGCTTCGACCAACAGCGTCAGGTAGGCCCGATCAAGGACAGTCTTCGTCTTATCGGGAGTATTGTTGGAAATATTGCTCAATCCCACGGTCGTGCGGAAGGGCGGATCATTGAGCTGCTTGAACATCCGAATGGCCTCGATGCCCTCCATCGCCTGATTCTGCGCGACCGAGATCGATAGGATCAGCGGGTCAAAAAAGAGCCGCTCCGGAGTGATGTTGAGTTCCTGGGCGGCCATCATGATATCGCAGGCGATAACCATGCGCTCGTTGGCATCGCGAGGAATGCCTGTCTCAGTCATCGTCAGACCGATGACATTAGCGTTGTATTTCGCGGCCAGACCCAACATAGGTTGGAGGCGATCGGGCGCCCCTGAAGCCGAATTGATCAGCGCCATCCCCTTGTCGTGGCCCTTCAGTCCGGCTTCCAGAGCTTCGACGTTCGTCGTGTCGAGCGAAAGCGGCACATCGACGACTTCATGTACGGTCTTTACTAACCACGGCATGAGCTCGGCGCCGTCTTTCTTCGCCGGGCCGATATTGATATCGAGCATGTTTGCGCCGGCATCGACCTGAGCCTTGGCCATCGCTTGGATGGGCTCGGGATTGCGCTCGCGCATAGCTCCGCCGATCTCCTTGGAAATCACATTGATCTTCTCGCCGATTATTATCACGACAGCCTCCTAATACATATTGGTAAACGGACAAACAGCTCGATGACAGTAAGAACCGGCAGTCGCCAAAAGCCCCGGCCGCCGGTCAACGCTAAAGCCGATATACGGCTCGTGGCTTGCCATTCTAGCGCAATACTACCTTTTGAACAACGCGCTGCTCACCGGGACGCGTCAGGGGCTGCTTCACTCTGTGACCAGCAGCTCCTGGATGGCGCGGTGGATGCCTTCGACTTCGGCCATCAGCGGCTCTGAGGTCCAGGCGGCTTCTCCGGCCAGATCGATATCGATCATGCTTTGATGGCGCCCGATGGTGCCCAGGAAGACGAGATCCGGAAAGTCCTCGCGCAACATCTCCAGTTGCGAAGTGTCCGCCATCTTATTGAGCACCAGTCCGATATGCGGGATGCCGAGCGACCCGCCAAGCTGTGCGATCTTGTGGGCTGTTTGCAGGCTCCGCCGCCCGGGTTCGATGACGACCACCAGCATATCGCCCGCCTGGGCCGTCGCCCGTCCAAAATGCTCGATCCCGGCTTCCATATCGAGGATAACGGCTTCGTCCCGCTCGACGATCAAATGTTGAGTCAACCGCCGCAGCAGCGAACTCTCGGGGCAGATACATCCGGCCCCGGCCGTATCGACCGTACCCAGCACCATAAGTCGGATACCGTCGGCATCCGTATATAGGTTCTCCGGGATATCATCAACTCTCGGATTAATACTGAAAAACCCGCCCATCGACCCGGGCTCTGTGCCGGTCCTTTCGGCGATCAGATCCTTCATGGCCGAGATCGGCGTTATGGCTGCCGCTTGATCAGCATCGATCCCCAGTGCCGTCGCCAGGTTGGCATCGGGGTCAGCATCGACCGCGATGACCGTGTATCCGGCCAGAGAATATAGCTTAGCCAACGCCGCGGATAACGTGGTCTTGCCGACCCCGCCCTTACCTGAGACTGCTATTTTGATTCCTTTAGACATATAAGACACCTGCTTTCATTATGTCTAAGAAGTGTAAGTCCGGAAAGCGTATGTGGCAATACGAGCGAAGCAGCTAGAGCAGCTCAAGCAGAGAACTGAGTAATTGATCAAGCATGCTAAGATGGCAACGAGCTAAGGAGGAGCCGATGAAAGAACAGAACGGTAAGAAGAGCAGCCTTATCTTGGCAATATCAGTTGCAGTGGTGCTTGCCGCCGGTATTGGCGCCGGAGCGCTCTATTCTGTGACGGACACGGGATTTAAGAACGAGAAAGCAGTTGATCAGAAGGAGAAAATATCAAGCGAGGTAGATCGCCAAGACGCTAGTTCTTCCCCCGTAACGAACCCAGTCGAAGACGATGGCTCAGACTCGGAGCAAGTTGACTCCGTCAAAGTTGATTCCAAACCGGAATATCCACGCTATATTCAAGATGTAGGCGGCTGTTGGGCGGCGGACAACGGACCCATAGGGGGCATCCGGGCGATTTACAAGACCGGGGACGCTTACTATATAGATGTCGATCTTGTCGAGTTTTATTGTGGACAGCAAGCGATAGACGAAGCGAAAAAAGACGGCGTCGATGAAGTCAATAACGGCTACTGGATAAGGAACAAGAATCCGAGAATCTACACCTTTAGGATCGATGCTGATCCCGTAGTTGTCTTGAACTATAATGACGCTGGTCACAATCTGAACGTCTCTTTCGATACCTGGCTCGCCAAATTCAATGGACCCGATGATGCGCTAGATATGATGGAGAGATCGATCAAACTGAACCCCTACTGGCTGACTTTTAACGAAAATCGCGTTAACCGGCTAGTGATGCAATTTCTGCCGTAACTCGTATCCGCTGCTGATTAAAGCGCTATGTTCAGTAATAAACACCGCTCTAGGGATGGAATAATATGAATATCAAACCAGGCATGAAGGTCAAGATAGTACTAAAACAAGATCAAAGGAGCGGAAAACTAACCGAAGGACTTGTCAAAGATATTCTGACAAAGTCTCCTTCGCATCCTCATGGCATAAAGGTTAGATTAACTAGCGGAGACGTAGGGCGCGTTAAAGAAATATGTGAATGACGCCATTGTTGAACCAAGCGTCCGTTAATGGTAAAACATTGCTAATGTTTTACTCGTCCGGTTGATTCGAAAGGGGTCCTCATGAATGATGTCACCAGTTTCGGCCTCGGTCTTCCTGAATCTCTGATCGTAACCAGTCTGATCGTCTTCTTTATGGCTTCCATGTGGAGAGTCTATGCAAAAGCCGGACAGCCCGGCTGGCGGCTACGCGGTCGGGCTGGTATTTCTTCCCTATTTATTCCTTCCGATGCTCGCCTTTGGCAACGCTGAATACACCGGCACGAAGGGAACCCTCGAACCAAGTCTCGCAGTTTAGTCTATAAGAATGCCAGGTAGAGCAGCGAGATCGCGATCGCGATGAAGAGAACAGAGATGAATCGTTCCAGGAGGACTGTCGGCAGCTTAGCCGCCATGTAAGGGGCGGCCTGACCACCCAAGATAACCGCCGGCACCGTCACGAACGGGATATTCCAAGGTATAGGGGCCGAGCCGGCTCCGGCATAAACGACATGGATAACCGAGGCGAAGATGGCTGTCGAAGCCACTACCAGATGGCGCGTGCCGATAGCGACCCGGGTCGGCAGGCCGGACAAGATCATCGCGACGATCCCCATCTCCCCGATACCAAAACCAGCCGCGCCCTGGAAGAACCCGCCTGTGCTATAGCCCGCCAGGCGCGTCCGAAAACCGGACTTTGTGCGGCAGTAGCGATACGTCTTCCCCGCGTGACTGACCAGTTCCACCTGCTCGCCCTCGGGGACCCTCAGATCGACCACGTCCTGCTCGTGCTCATCCCGCCGTTTTTTGTGCAAATGCTTCTCAAAATTAACCAGAATGACTGAAGTGATAAGCAGCCCGGCGATCATGATGAAGAGGATCGACTCGGGCAGATAAGTCGAAAGTGCCGCTCCGACCA
The DNA here is from genome assembly GCA_030605305.1 of Actinomycetes bacterium. GTDB lineage: Bacteria > Actinomycetota > Aquicultoria > CAJVYJ01 > JAUVQD01 > DAOUYN01. Next base: position 480 of record JAUWIO010000080.1, on the reverse strand, counting down.
AGACGAACGGCAACGCACCGAGGATAGCGGCGAGGGCTATTTTACGATCGACGAGCCCGAAAGCCAAAAAGGCCAAAGCGGAGCTCGAGAGACCGAAAGACTCTGTGACCAGGCCGAGCTTCACACTCTGTAAGGCGGTCAACTCTTGTGCCAGCAGCGGAAATATCAGGACAAAGAAGGGGACAAAAAGGGCCGCCCCACTGATACCGACGGTGTTGACGGTCAGGGCGATCAGGAATGCGATCGGGAACATCCACCAGAATTCGAGCCAGAATTCGATCGAGCGGCCCTGCGCCCAGATGAGCGCCGCCCAGAAAACCGGGACGAGTGCGAAAACAAAGATCCGTTGATTGCGCATCGCGCTTGAAGTCATTGAATACCCCGAAGATCAGGGCCGCGGCAGCAAGCCGACGCGTTCGACGATGCCGGCCACAGCCTCTTCCCACTCGATGGCCATGATGTGGACCCCGGCGACACCTT
>JAUWIO010000300.1 GCA_030605305.1 Actinomycetes bacterium | reverse complement strand
GGATAGCGCCGCGTTCCTGTTCGACCTGGTGGTCGAGGGGGAGTGGCGCCGTCGTGGAGTCGGACGCCGGTTGATGACCGCGATAGTCGAAGGGCTCAAGACTGACGGCATCAATCGCTTGGAGGTGACAGTGGCGCCACAGAACGATGCCGCTTTGGCTCTTTATCGTGATTTTGGCTTGAACGAGACGGCTTTTTTCCCCGGGGAATATGGCGGCGGGATGGACCGGGTAATGCTCACACTAGTGCTGGAGGATAGCGATGACAGGCGATAAGCCGCCGATAGACAAGGACGGACAGGACAAGTCGGCGCTCGGCGGGCAGCTGGAACATTCAGGGTTCGTTGGCGTGATCGGGCGTCCGAACGTCGGTAAGTCGACTTTTTTAAATACATTGGCCCGTCAGAAGCTGGCAATTGTCTCACACCGGCCTCAGACGACCCGACATACTATCAGGGCTGTTATTTCTTCCAGCGGTTCGCAGATGGTTATGATCGATACGCCGGGGCTCCATAAACCTAAAGACGGGCTCGGAGAGCGGCTCAACGCTAAGGTGCGGCGGACGATGACCGACGTCGATGTCATCTTGTTTATGCTGGACGGAGCGGCCGGAATAGGCAGGGGCGACGAGTTTATCGCCCGTGAGCTGGCCGAGACCAAAACACCTCTAGTGGTCTGTGTGAACAAGACCGACTTGGCCAGCCCCGAGCCGCTGGACAAAGAGCTGGATGCGGCCCGGTCTTTACTGTCCGGCCAGGAGGTTTTGGCTATCTCGGCCCTGACCGGAGACGGCGTCGATCGCCTGACGCAGGTGTTGGTAGAGCAACTGCCGCCCGGACCGAGATATTATCCCGAGAACGTTCTTACCGATCAGCCGGAGATCGTTTTGATCGGTGAGCTCATTCGAGAGAAGTTGATAGCGGCCACGCGCGAGGAGCTTCCATACGCGGTGGCGGTCGAAGTGACCGAATTCAGCAAACGCCGCCGCCGAGATCTGCATGATATTCATGCGCGAATACATGTCGAGCGCGATTCGCAAAAAGCGATAGTCATCGGCAAAGGCGGCAGTGTTCTTGAGAAGGTCGGCCGGCAGGCGCGAGAGGAGATCGAGAGCCTACTTGGTAGTCCTGTCTATCTTGACCTTCTGGTCACGGTGACCAAAGGTTGGCGGCGTCGGGAGCGAAAAGTAGAGGAGTTTGGCTATTGATGGGCACACACGAGATAGCGGCCCTGATCGATCACACGGCGCTCCATCCGGACCTCGGTGAAGCCGGTGTGCGGCGCTTATGTGATGAAGCGCGCCAGTACGGGTTTGTTCGTGTTTTTGTCCCTCCTTGCCGCGTGCGCTTGGCGGCTGAGCTCCTCCGGCAAACGCCGGTCGAAGTCGGTTCGGTCGTCGGTTTTCCGCTCGGATACGCCGCCCCGGAATCGAAAGCCGCTGAAGCGGCCCTGCTCGTCGAGGCGGGCGCGGCCGATATCGATAAGGTTATCAATATTGGTTGGATCAAGGATGGACGGTGGGCTGCTGTCTGTGCCGACATCACGGCGGTCTGC
>JAUWIO010000011.1 GCA_030605305.1 Actinomycetes bacterium | reverse complement strand
GCATCAGGGTCACGGGCTTTCTTTCCACCCCGAATGATTGCAGCGCCGTCCCGGCCCTTGAGGTGAAGCTGGGGACGAACATAAAGGTCAATGCGCCCGCCAGCTTGAGAAGCGCCAATATGAACGATAGGGCGGAAGCCGCCGCCAGCGCCACGACGCCGATGTTGACCCCGACCACATGAACTATGGTCAGGTACTTGTCTTCTGTTGCCCCTATCTCGCGTCGGTTGCTGACGCCCCATCCTTTCCTGTTGGCCCTCCCAAGATTATAGCCAACCGGACAGCGGTCCTAACCGCCGGCAGACCCGGCTTTGAGACCAGAGCTGGATACGGAGATGGAAAGAAGCAAGGCCGTCTCCTGGGGCGTTATTGAGCTTTTATTCCTTCTCCGCCAACTGACCGTCGTTCATCTCAAAAAGTCTGTCGGCCAGCTTCCTGACATATGATGAGTGAGTAACGACTATGATCGTTCTTCCTTCATTTTTGTTGAGCTCAGCTAATAGCTCCATTATCTCGGCGCCTGTTTCGGAGTCGAGGTTTCTCGTCGGCTCATCGGCCAGGACGATCTTGGGATTGTTGACGAGAGACCGGGCGATCGCTACTCGTTGCTGTTCTCCGCCGGATAATCGTGTCGGCAGGTGTTTGGCTCTCGACTCGAGGCCGACGTTGGCCAGCATTTTGCGGGAAGTGCTTCGATCATTACTCGAGCGCTTATCGATGGCCGACTCTACATTCTGTTCAGCCGTAAGTGTGGGGATGAGGTTAAAATGTTGAAATATGAAACCGATGTTCCTGAGCCTAAACTCGGTGAGCTTGGACTGCTTCAGTTTCACAATATCGTGACCGTCGATCGTGATCTCTCCCGAGGTAGGACCATCTAAGCCCCCTAGTAGCTGTAGCAACGTGCTTTTGCCGCTGCCGGACGGGCCAATGATCGCTACAAACTCGCCCGGCTGTATCTTCATATCGATGTTATCGCAGGCATTAATAGGGGTTGCGCCCTGCTTAAATACTTTGCTCACTTCTTTTAGCTCTATTAGCGGCATCGTTATTCCAAATTCCTGAGAGCCGCTTGTGGCCGGAGCCGAGACACTTTGAGGGCCGCGAAGAAAGCTGATATCAGCGCGCCCACGATAGCGACGAGTCCGCCCAGTGCCAGCACAGGGGTGGAGGGAAGCACCTGGAGCTCGATCGATGTTTGTACTGCCGCCGGGACATTCGTAGTCTCAATGATCGCCTCAAGCGAAATGTTGTTTTGGTTGAATATGTATATGGCGAGCAGCCCCAGCCCGATACCGACAACGGCCCCCAGCAATCCGACAAAGATACTCTCGGAGACGATCTGCCTGACCACCCGGAAATTGCTCCAGCCAATGGCCTTAAGCGTGCCGATCTCGCGAGTTCTCCGATTGATAGAAGAGATCGTCAACAAGCTGACGATGATAAATGAGGCAGCGATTATCAGGCTGCTGACGGCCCTGACAAAACGATCGGTCAGGTCTGCCGCCCGCACAAGACTGCCCGATACCATGTCGGCTGTATCTTTCGAGCTTACCAACACCGCCCCGGGCAGTATGATTTCTAAGTGCTCTTCGGTCGCGCCTATGGAGCTTACGTCAGTCGATTTGATCAGCAGGACATTGACCCTGTCCTCTTTGTCCGAAATCCTTTGGAGCTCCGCCAGTGGCAGATAGATATCGGCAGTGTTTGTATATAGTTTTGGTTCGACGAGACCGACAATTTCATACGCAGCGTCGCCTAGAGCGAATGTGCCGCCTAGCCCGATGTCGTTCTTGTCTGCATAGGCTTTGTTCACGAGGATCCCAATGCTCTCGCCAAAGTAGGCGCCTTCGATCACTTCGCTCGGGATGATCAAGCCGATATCCCGGCGACTCGTGTCAACTCCTCCAACGGTAAAGTTGGACGTTGAAATATCAGTAGAAATCGGGCCGACATCTTTAGTAATTGTTTCTTTCGGAGTAGTGAATTTCTTACTAAAACCCTTAAATCTTTCGGGCATCGCGTCGTTAACGGCGGCCAGTATGTACGCCCTTGCTTCAGGTGATTTTGAGCTTATGCCCCGGGCTTCAAGATTTGCTATTGCCGAGGTCTTTGCATTGGAAACCGCGTCTTCTTCCGCCGGCGTCATGGGCGCTATATCTCCCTTGACATCATACTCCTTGCCGCCCGTTTCAACTGAAACCGTGACTTCCGGGATCAGACCTTCTTGGTGAGTGACTGTATAGATCAGCCCCCGGGCATATTCCGCGACCAGCGAACCATCTAGATCATCCGTGACGGCCGACTGAAATGTCAGCATCGAGCCTGACAAAAACTGATCTAGTGAAAATTCGTCGCCGGGGTCGCCCAGTTGCGAGAGGTCGGTCTTGGTCGCGTTCTCCTCTAGATATTCCAGTCTCGTCGCTTCATCGAGAGCTCCGAGACCATCAACCGTCGCGGAAAAAGACACTAATATATCAGTGCCGACGCTTTCTAGGGGATTCAATACCTGCTCTTGCGAAATCGATAGTGCTAATGATGCGGAGATTATGAGGATGACTATGGCGCTGGTTACCGCCAAGCCGCTCGCAACGATCAGGGTCTTTCCTGGCCTACGGAATATCTCCGCTAATAAGTATCGAACGTAAAACATCGCTTTCAGGGTAGCATGATCGAGGCGATCAGAAGTAATGTTGTCAAAAGACGAGCAACCAAGGCTCGTGGATCCAAGCCTTGGTTGCTCGCTCAGTGCATTTCTTAGATCTTACGCAGCCGCTACGTGGAGCGGGTTCGACGCTCTTAGAATGTCATCGGCTTTATTTACGACGACGGCCGGTCCCTTGACGATTACCAGGAACTCACCCGCCGCTATGCGTCTCTCAAGCTCTTTTGCTTCGGGCTCTTTGATCCCCATAGAAGCCAGCGCCGTCGCGAATATGCCGACTCCCGCGCCGAGCACCGCACCTTCGATACCGCCGGCCAGAATGGCCGCCAGGCTACCGACCGCGATGATCGGGCCGACAGGTACGGCAGCGATAAAAATCGCAGCCCCGCCGATGACACCGCCGATACCGCCGATCCAACCGCCCCACTTCGCTCCGGCTTTCAGCCGATGCGATGTGGTATGGAAGCCCTGCACTTCTTCCTCGAGAGGTTTCACTTTTCCAGCCGGTCCGGCTAGCGAAATATGCTCGTCCGTAATGTCCGCATCCTTGAGCGCTTGGACCGCGCTCCTGACCGTACTGTCCTCATCAAATACTGCCACAGTTACGTTTTCAGGCATGGATATCTCCTCCTTTTCAACGAAATTCTAAGACTAATTACCCGCCCGATTTACGTTAAAACATATGCATAGGTCAGGCAGTCTTATCTTGCCTCTGGCGAATCAGCAGGTTTAGAAAGTCATCGCTACGTATTGGTTTGCTAAACAAATATCCCTGGGCTGAATCGCAATTGAGCTTTGCCAATGCTTTTAACTGATCCTCGTCTTCGATGCCTTCGGCGGTGACGGTCATTCCCATCTTTTGAGCCAACATGATTATAGTTTCCATGACCATTCTTTTGTTTTCATCAACATTGATCTGACTGACAAAAGAGCGATCGATTTTGCAAACACTTACCGGGAATTCTCGGACATACGCCAAAGATGAATAGCCGGTACCAAAATCATCGATAACCAGCTTTACTCCAAGATCGTCTAATCTTCGCAACGAGTCCTGAACGATATCCAAGTTTTTCATCAGCATCGTCTCGGTGATTTCCAACTCTATGAGCTCCGGGTCCAACCCGGACCGCTCCAGAGCACCGATGACTTTGTCTACCATGTCCGGTACATATAGCTGACGGGCCGAGAGGTTTATCGAAACCGCGACTCCTTTGATGCCTAAAGGCATCGTTGTCATCCATGCCTTTAGCTGCAAGCAAGCTTCATTCAAGACCCACTCGCCGATCTGCAAGATTTGCCCCGTCTTTTCGGCAATCGGAATAAAGGTATCGGGACTCAGCAGGCCCCTTTTTGGATGTTGCCACCTGATAAGCGCTTCGCATGAAGTGATCTGTCCCGTTTTGATGTCTATGATGGGCTGGTAATAGAGTACGAGCTCTTGCCTATCGACCGCCCCCTCCAAATCATGGGCAAGCTCTTGGCGATCCCTCATCTCATCGTCCATATTCTGGCTATATATCAGATAAGGGTTTTTACTTACTTCAAGCATACGCGCCGCAGCTTCTGCTTTTGACAGCAGTTCGTTCGTTGATCTAGCTTGATCCGGGTAGATAGCTGCGCCGATTTTCAAGGAGATTTCAATTTTTCGGCCCTTTATGTGTAAGGGCTCTTTTTGATGCTCAATGATCCCATTTAAGACCGCGCCAACGCCACCTTCACTTGCAACGTCCCTTAACACTGCGCCGAACTGATCGTCACCGAACCGGACAACCGTCTCCACATGGTCGTTTTCGCCTAGCTGTACGCCTATTTTTTTCAGGACCACATCGCCGAAGTCTCGCCCAAAAGTGTCATTGATCTCCTTAAAATTATTAATGTCGGCGAATACTACAACCAACAGTTGCTTCCTTTTAGCCGCGATTTCGATCTCGTGATCTAGCTGTTCTCTCAGTTGTCTTTCATTGGGAAGACCTGTTAATTCATCATGGTAAGCCGCATACCGAAGCGGCCTTAAGAAAAAGAAGAATAAGAAAGGAAAGAACAGTATTGAAAGTAGCGCGCTATCTATCAGGCCCACTTTAAGAGGAGACAGCTCTGAGAGGGCCTTGCCCAAAGAGGCCATGATGCCAAGCTCAATAACAAATACGCCGGCTATCAACAGAATAAATGACCTTATGGCATAGCGGCTCTGCTTCATTCGTCACAAATACCCGGTGCAAAACATCCCCAAAACACAATTTCTGCAAATGGTCAGAGGGGATAAGAAAAAGCCCAGTATGCTGAGCTTTTCTCCGTTCTCTTTCCGCCTAGTTTGAAATAAGGCGACATTGGTGGGCCTACGTGGATTCGAACCACGGACCTCACGCTTATCAGGCGTGCGCTCTAACCAACTGAGCTATAGGCCCCAGGACGCGGTATATATTACCAAAAAGGGACCCGCGCACACAATGAAGCAATCTCCTTGAGCGCCTGCAACATGCTAACGATTTATCTTGAAGGGGCAATCCTTATAAGGCTGCCCGCGCGCAAGCTACAGAGGCTCTTTCCTATTGGCTGGCCAAGGTCACACGTACGATTGCTTTATGTTTCACCGAAAATCCGCTATTTTAGCATGGTAATGACTCCGTCTCTGAGTGAAGTGATTTGGTAGACAACAACCTGCTGCTCGATCGATATCAAGTCATCGACACCCTCGGGGAAGGCGGCTTCTCCAAGGTCGTCCGGGCCTTGGATACAAAGATGGAGCGCGAGGTCGCCGTCAAGATCATCCCCGCCTCCAAAAAGACCGCCGTCCGGGCTCTGCGCGAGGCCAAGACAGTGGCGCTCCTCAATCACCCGAATATCGTCACTCTCCATGAATTCGAAGAGCAAGATGATTACTATTATCTGATCATGGAGGTAGTCGAAGGACGCTCGGTTGCCGACATGCTCAACGAGTATGAGCGTTTTCCGGCTGAAATGGCTACGGCGGTCGCCATGAGCGTCTGCGAAGCGCTTGAATGCGCCCACACAAATGATGTCATCCACCGCGATATCAAGCCGGGCAATCTACGGATAATGGACGACGGCCGGGTCAAAGTAATGGACTTTGGCATAGCCCGGTTGCGCAGCGCCGCCAAGACTAGCGGCATCACAACGGACGGCGAGATCGTAGGTACGTTTGCCTACATGTCTCCGGAACAAAGCAGCGGCGAACAGATCGATGAACGCTCTGATATATTCTCAATGGGCGTCCTCCTGTACGAACTGACCACCGGTCACTTGCCTTTCGAGGCCGATACTCCGGCGGGGACGATCTATAAGATCATCAATGACGACCCGGTGCCCCCGGTAGAATACGGCCCGGGTATATCTCAAGCTTTGAGCCAAGCGATTCTCAAAGCGCTCTCAAAGGACCCGCAGGAACGCTTTGCTACGGCCGCCGAAATGAAAGCGACCATCGAGCGCTGCCGCGAAAACCGGGAGGCTCCGGCCGCCGCCATCCAGGCAGCGATGGGCAAGCTCCGGCCGCCGCGAAAGAACGAGGGGCTCGGCGCCGTCGCCACGTTTAGAAACCGACTGAGATTCTGGACACAGGAGTACGAGGACACCCTTGTCGGCAGCGGAATGGCCGCCGGCAGTGCTTTGGTAGCTACCTGGGCAACTACTTATCTACCGTTCATGGACGCGTCTGTAAAACTGTTCGCTCCGCTGATTACGTTCTTTGCAGCGCTTTTCGTCCCGCCGCTGGGTCTAGCGTTGGTTTTAGGCTTGATCACAGCCGGACTTTGGCATCAATCAATATTCCTGGGAGGCATTTTCTTAGCGGTCGCCATCGTCTATTGGCGGACCCTGGGACGGGGCTTCCCGCAGTTTGCGATCCTGCCGCTGCTGGCGCCGGCGCTGGCCTGGCTGCAGATTCCATTCTTGATGCCGCTGGCTATCGGGGTGATGTTCGGCCCGGCGCTGGCCGCTTTCTTGGCCGCTTTTGCAGCCATGGCTTTGGCTATCGCGGAGCTCCTGGGGCCTGGATTCGCCGGCGACCTAGGTTTTACCTGGACCATCAGTGCGACCCCTGAACTTATCAAGGACTTCCCTTTCAATAATCAGATCGAGGACACCCGGGTCTTTGCCGACTACTTCGTGAGCCAACCCTGGCTGGGAGCTCAGATAGGGCTGTGGGCGGCCGTCGCCTTAGTGATGGGTTTTGTCCGCGGCCTCAAGAATGAATACGCTCCTTTTGTCGCCCTCGGGATAGGGGCGGCCGGGATGTACCTGGGATATCGAGTGATCTCCGACATGCTCGGTGTGGAGCTCGAAACCAGCACATCGTTGATAAACCCGCTTCTTTTGTCTGTCTCGGTTCTAGTGGCCTTGATGTTCCTCTTTTGGCATCCAAGGCGTTCGTGACATGGCCATCTTTCGTGAAATAGAGCGGCGCCTGGAAAACCTCGTGGAGGGCTTCTTCACCCACAGGTTCAGCTCTGCCCTGCAGCCCGTCGAACTCGCCCACAAACTAGCGTCTGAGACTGACCGCAAACGACAAGTTAGTGTCTCGCAAACATACGCCCCTAATGTTTTTATGATCCACCTTTCACCCGAAGACTTTGACGAGTTGGACGCCTTCCAGCAGGCCCTGGCGCACGAACTGACAGCGTATGTGAAGGCCCACGCCGAGCAGAAAGGCTACCGTTTCACCGGCTCCGTCCATATCTCAGTGGCGCCCGAAGCCGAGCTCCGACGAGGCGAGAGCGTCATCCACAGCCATATCGAAGAGATCGACCTGAGCATGCCGTCCGGTGGTACCCAGATCATATCCAAGCGAGAGCTGAAGGAGGCCATCAATGTCTCCCCCAAAGGACGATTGGTAGAAACAGACAGCGGGGTCGCGTATGATGTCGGGGCCAGCACGACGATCGGGCGACGCGGCGACAATACTATCGTCTTGGCCCATCAGGGTATCTCCCGATATCACGCCCGCATCGAAGCCGACCAGGATGATTTCTTCTTAGTCGACCTCGATAGCACCAATGGCACCTCTCTTAACGGCGAGGAGATCGGCCGCGTCAAGCTCGTCAGCGGCGACACCCTGACTCTCGGCCCGATCGAGATGAGATTCGACTTGTTGGAACAGTGACTGAAACCTGGCTGGCGCTCGCCAACTATGGGTTCCTGGCCCTCCTCTACGCCTTTCTCTTCTGGGCGGTCCGCGTCGTCGCCCTGGAAGCGAAGCGACTACCGCCCCGCAAGCCGGAGGCCAGACTGCTAGTCGAGTCCGAGACAGGCGAGAGGCGCACATTCAGTCTAAGCAAGGCGGTCACAATGGGGCGCCTACCCGATAACGATATTGTCATCGAGGACTCGGCGATTTCCGCCCGGCATTCGGGTATCACGCAGCGTCGGGGCCATTGGTGGCTCGAAGACCTGGGAAGCTCCAACGGTACGTGGCTGAACGAAACCCGCCTGGTCGAGCGCCTCCGGCTCGACGACGGGGACTGCATCCGGCTCGGCCGGACGACGATCACTGTAGACTTGGAGGACGAAGAGTGATGCGCAGCGTCGGGCTGACAGATATCGGCCGCGTACGCGCTGAGAACCAGGATGCCTTAGTGGCGGATGGGCCCCTGCTAGCGGTCGCCGATGGCATGGGCGGCCACGCCTGTGGGGCCCGGGCCGCTAAAGCGGCGGTCGACGCAGTTCGCCACAACGTCAGCGCCGACAAGCGCCGTCCGAAAAGCGCCATAAACCGAGCTTTCATCCGCGCCAACCGGGCCATCCGCGAAATCAGTGCCGACGAAGGTCACGAGCGCATGGGAACAACCTTGACCGTCGCCTCCGTTCAAAACGGGATCGTCTGGATCGGCCACGTCGGCGACAGCCGCGCTTATCTGTTGCGAGACGGACAACTTTCCCAGCTGACCACCGACCACTCGCTAGTGGGAGAACTGGTGCGCAGCGGGCAACTCTCCCCCGATAAAGCGCGCTCACACCCGAAACGCAACGTCATCACCAGGGCTGTCGGTACCGACCAACAGATCCGCCCGGATATCTTCTCGCACACCGTCCGCCCGGGCGCCCGTCTCATCCTGTGCAGCGACGGCCTTACGGGCGGCGTGGATGACCGACAGCTGGCCGAGCTGGCCTCGACGAAACGCCCGGCGCAAGCAGTAGCGACTAAACTAGTGGAAGCGGCAAACCGGGCCGGAGGAACCGACAATATCACCGTTGTCATCGGTGATATCGAGACCGTGGAACCACCCTCTCGCTCCCGCGCCGCCCTATTCGTTGTTGCCGCAATAGTGCTAACTGCCCTGGCCGTCGGCGGGGCCGACTATTGGCTGGACAATAATTATTATCTAACCATCTTCCAGGGTCAGGTTGGGATCAACCGAGGCCTGCCGGCCGAACCGTTCGGGTTCAAACTCGGTCATTTTGATCGCCGAACATCGATAAAGATCAAAGACTTGCCTGATTACTATGTTGAGCGCCTGGAGCAAGAAATGGTTGTCGGCGATACCGACCGCCTCAAAGAAGTCCTAGCTGACCTCGGGGACTTGGCCGAGAGAGCCAGATGATCCGGGGGCGCGGCCAAGAGCTGGTCGGAATGCTCTTTGTCATCACCATCTTCTTTGTCGGTCTCGCCCTGACCGAAGCGACCAAGACGGCGGGGACGGTCACACCGCTGATCTCGCTACCGCCGGCGGTCCTCGCCTTTCCCGCCTTGCTGCTGGCGGCGCATGTCGCTCTCAGACTCGGCGCCGAGCAGGCCGACCGCCTTATCCTCCCGCTGGGTGCATTCTTGAGCACTATGGGCCTGTTAACTCTTAACTCTCTTAATCTGTCATTTGCCGATCAGCTCATCTGGATAGAACTCGGATTGATCGGGGCCGTCGGGACTGTGCTCGTACTGCGGAACCCCGAACGCCTGTCTGAATTCAAATATCTCAGCGGGGCCTTAGGGGTCGCCCTTTTGCTCGCCCCGATATTCTTCGGTACCGTCCGCGGGGGCTCTAAACTCTGGTTGGTCGTCGGCGGGTACTCCTTCCAGCCGGCGGAGCCGGCCAAGATCCTGCTGGCGATCTTTTTGGCGGCGTATCTGGCTGAAAAAAAAGAGGTCCTCTCAGCTGGGGGGCGCGCTTTCCTCGGCACTACCTGGCCGCGCGCCAGACATTTCGGGCCGCTCATCGTCACCTGGTTGCTCTCGCTATCGATCCTCATACTCGAGCGGGATCTGGGCTCGTCCCTAATATTCTTTAGCCTCTTTTTAACGATGCTCTATGTGGCCACCGGCAGAGTCGCCTTTATCGCGGTCGGCCTGGCCCTCTTCGGCGCCGGTGCGGCTCTGGCCTACCGGCTCTTCTCCCATGTGGCCGCGCGGATCGACGTCTGGTCGGCGCCGCTGCCTGACGATATCAGCGGCTCTGTCTATCAAGTCGCCCAGTCGCTCTTTGCCTTAGAAGCCGGCGGCCTCAGCGGGGCCGGCCTCGGGAACGGAGTACTGGGACGAGCCATCAGCATGCCGGCTGTCCACACCGACTTCATCTTCTCAGCGCTGGCTGAAGAGACCGGCCTGCTTGGCGCCGCGGCCATTCTCATCGTATATTTGCTCATCTTCGCCCGAGGCATCCACGCCGCCCTAGGGGCCGGTAATGACTTTCTGGCTCTGTTGGCCGTCGGCCTGGCCACTGTCACCATCATTCAAGCGGTTGTCATCATCGGCGGGGTCATCAAGGCCATCCCGCTTACCGGCGTGACTCTGCCCCTTGTCAGCTATGGCGGGAGCTCCGTGGTCTCGAGCTTTCTCATGCTCGGACTCCTCTTAGCGATATCGAGGCGGGCATGACGGAAAGAACCCGCTTGATGCTCGCGCTCACTGCGGCCGTCATCGTAGCTATCTTGACAGCCGTGGCGTATCGGCAGGTATTTTCAGTCGAAGCGGCCGCTCATCCAGGCAATATCAGACCGCTGTTGGCGCAATATAAGACCGAGAGGGGAGAGATCTTTGCGGCCGATGGGACCGTTCTGGCCACGAGCAAAAAGATCGAAAACCGTTTCCATCGCCTCTATCCGCACGGCCCGCTCTTTGCGGCGGTCATCGGTTATTTCGACCCCATCCTAGGCCGCAGCGGCTTTGAGGCGGCCGCGGAAAAGTGGCTGGGCAACGGTCGATCCCGAGGTCTCGACCTGCCCCTCACCCTCGACCTGACCCTTCAAGAAGAGGCGGCTCGCCTTCTCAGCGGCAAGCGTGGCGCGATCGTCGCCCTCGATCCCCGCACGGGCGCTGTCGTCGCCATGGTCTCGGCGCCCACTTTCGATCCAAACTCTCTGGACGTGGCCCAAGACAGCGCGGGGGGAAACGGCTCTTTGATCAACCGCGCCCTGGCGGGACGGTATCCGCCCGGCTCCACCTTTAAGATCATCACAGCAGCCGCGGCACTCGATGCCGGTATCGCCGAGTCTGGTTCTCTGTATGATGGCCCGGCCTCGTTGCCGGTCTACGGCAGCACCGTCACCAACTACGGCTCAAAAGCGGCGGGCCGCCTATCGGTCAAAAAGGCCTTCGCCAAGTCGACTAACACCATCTTCGCGCAACTCGGGTTGGAGCTTGGTGCCGCTAAGCTCAGCCAGTCCGCCCAAGCTTTTGGATTTGGCTCGGAGATTCCCTTCGATCTGCCCGTATCCGTCAGCCGTTTAGCGCCGCCGGAAAAGATGGATCCAGTCATGACGGCCTGGAGCGCGGTCGGACAGGGCGAGACCCTGGCGACCCCCTTGCAGATGGCTTTGACAGCGGCTGCTATCAGCCATGACGGTATTATCATGGAACCCTACATAGTCGAAT
>JAUWIO010000125.1 GCA_030605305.1 Actinomycetes bacterium | reverse complement strand
CGTTCCGAGACCATTGTCAAACTGTAAACAACCGCCGCCGACAGCCCATTTGAGCGGTGGCAATACGGTCGTGATTCGCAATACAAGAGGAAATTTCTTGTTCTTTATTAAGTTTTCAAAGTGCTGCCGACCCCGAGGTGCTACTCCCGGCAGTCTATTAAGAAAGCGACGCGGCTAAACGATCAAGCCAAGCGTCGCTATGAGTAAACGTTTTGGTTGTTTTGTATGGTCTTTTGGTATTGCTGAACTGCGACCGGGGGTGTGAATAAGCTTCGATGTTCGGCTACTAGTAACTTGCGAGGTATTGTTTTGCTTTGTTTGCAAACCTGCTCCTACTTCAGCTTAACGTTCTCGAAAAGCAACAGTTGTTACAAGGCAAATAATAGCGCCTCCCCTTCCTGTATGCAATAAGAATGCCTGTAAACGGTCATATTTGGGGGGTAAACGACCTGCTTTTCTGGATTAATGGTCCCCCATGTGGGGGACACGGATGGAGGGCATGTCTAAAGCATATGGAGTGACCTGCTCGAACTAGTATGTGAAATAATCTACGAGTGCTTGCAGAGAGGTAATCGCTTGCTGGCTTAGCTCCAGGAGTCGTCTTGGAGTTTTTCCTCGCGAAGGCGGCAGAAATCGCACAATTCCCGCTCGGTGGCCGAGGCGAAGGGCTGTTTGCATTTCTCGCACTTATAGTACTGCTGTTCGGAGAGCGAGCCTGTCCGCTCGGCGAAGATATCCCCGAGATCGATCCGCGGGGCCGATTTCAGCGCGTCGGGCCGGCAGACTTCGAGGCAAAGGTCGCAACCGAGGCAGCGCGAGAGCGTGAACTTGAGCTCTGCGGTCAGCTCCTTGCTTTCAAGCTCCAGCGCCTTCGTCGGACAGAAGGTGGCGCAGTTGCCGCAGAAGTTGCAGAGATGGTGATCGAGTTCAAGACCATAAAAAGGGAGCCCATCCGCCAGGATGACTTTTTTCTCGGGGCCGCCGATTTTCTTAGTGAGGCGCAAGAAGAGTTCGCGGCGCCTCGGCAGCCGGTAAGTAAAGTATTCATCGGATGGGGGGTCGAAGACATTGGCAACGCGGTCGATACGCCCTTCGGCCAGGCCCAAGCCACCGGCCAGCATCTCCCGGCCGAATTTTGTCAGCAACTCCCGCCGGTCGTACTCTTCGGTCTCGCCGGCCGGTGCGGACTCGGCCTCGGTTGCCCCCTGCGCAAGCTCCGGCGGCGCCGCCGCCAGCGAAAACTCCACTTGATGGTCCCAGGCTTCGAGGAGCCGGTCTATCGCGACGACCAAGTCTTTGGCTAACAACGCTCCGACGGCGCAATCACATTCTTCGCAACCGCGCAGGTCGAGCCAGATATTCTTGGCGCCGAAAGCCGCGGCCCCGACGAGCATCGTCTCGGTCAGTCGACCTAAGCACGGCAATTCTACTTGTGGAAAAGACCCCTCGCGCCCGTACTCTTCGAGCTGTTTGGCGCAGGAAAAGCCGATAGCGTCGCTGTCGTCGAGCTTCTGCTGGATCTTGCCGAGAAAAGTATCTTCAGACAGGCGTGATTCAAAAACACCGGCCGGACACAGCCTGACACAGATGCCGCAATCGATACACGCTTCGAAATCGACCTCCACTTTACTGTCGAGATCTATCGCGTCGACCGGACAGTGAGAAGCGCAGCTCTCGCACTCGACCGTGCGGTCGCGTTCACGCAGACACTGCCCTTCGTAAAGGCGAAGCGGCCGGCGCTCTATGCGGCCGAGAATACCGTCGAGTTTATCTAGTCCGAAAAGCTTACCAACATCCATGGAAGAGGTCTTTCATCGTCGCCACCAAGTGTTATGAGCCTTTAATTATATGTCGTTTTCACCTATAATGCTACTGGTCGCGGCTGTTACGTCCGCCGCTGGAAAGAAAGGAAACCAGGTTGAAGCGTGCCCTTGTCATCATCCTAATAGTCGCGCTGACGCTCGCAGTCGGCGCTTGCGACCGCGGGTCGCAAGCAGCGAAAAAGACGGGCGGCGCCAGGGACGGCAAGCTGTCGGCGCCAGAGTCCCATTCCATCACCAAGAAAGACGAAAAACAACTGATGAAGGACATCCGAAAAGACCTGGACATCATCATGTCGGTCCGCGACGAGACGGCGCCGCTGGAAAAAGCGCTCAGCGGACACGCCCTGAGTCAGATGAGCGAGCAAGTTGCCTCTGAAGCGGCGGCGAATCGCATTAAGGTCCGCCGGTACGATAAGATCAAACTGGATCTGCAGAACATCACCAAGGATGTCGCCGGACTGGCACTGACCTTCACCGACAAGACTTATGTTATAGAGGCGGACACCGGCGATACGATCGAGGAGGCCACCGGTAAGAAGATAGAGTTCCTCATCGCGGCCAAAAAGGTCGGCAAACGCTGGCGGATCATCGAGATATTTTCAAAAGAACTGACCCCTCAGGGCAAGGAACGCACGGCGCCAAAAACCTAAGCACGCGCGAAGGCCACGAATCTATTGGTCCGGCTCCATGTACGGCCGGGCGGGCAGAGTATCGAAGGTTCCTAGCTCGAATTCCTTAGTCTTCTCAGACGTCCATTCAAAATCACGCCCAACTAGCACATAGCCCTTCTTCGGGCCCGAGGCAGCGATAAAGACCGCGAGTACCTCCAGTTTCTGGCCGGACTCTATGCTCTGTCCCCAGTGGTAGTTCTTCAAGCCCTCTTCTTCATAGAACTTCTTGGTCATCGCCGGCACGGCCGAATACTCCATGCCGAATTGGTCTTTAATGGTCACCATTGAGTAGTCAAGCATCTCCGACTGGCGGCCGATGTTCGTCACGTGGAACCGGACGACGACGGCGACGCCTTTACGGGTATTCCCCATCAACTCTTTGTTCGGAGCGCCGCTGATGACCTCGTACTTGGCCAAGCCGGCGGGACGTTGTTTCTCGACCAGCTCGCGCTCGGCGCGATCTTCTTGGCGGGCATCTCTTAAGCCTTCGCGATCGACAGGCCAGAACAATAAAAGCAGTAAAAGGATGATAATGATGATTATTATGATACGGCGACGCCCGGAGTTCTCCTCTTCTTCCTCCAGAAGAAGCTCGACTAACTCCTGATCTTCTTGGCTGTCATCGCTGCCGCGAAGGACCGGATCTTCTTCCAAAACACCCTACCCTTTGGGTTTATAGAAGAACTTTGCGTGCCGTTGCTTCATTTCCTCGATCGGCTCACGAATCTTATTGATACGCCAAGCTTGAATGCGCTGATTCTCGCGGTCCGTGACGTAGAGAGCGCCGTCCGGGCGAAAGCTGATGCCTTCGGGAAAGTTGAGGTCGCCGTCCTCGACCCCGCGGCCGCTGAGAGAACCTATAAGCGCACCGTCTTTTGAGAGAATGACTATTTCATTGTGGAACGTATCGGACACGTAGAGGTTGCCGTCAGGACCAAGAGCCAGGCCCCGCGGCAGACCGAAGAAGCTGTCTGCCTTGCCGCCGGCATCGGCCCGGCCTAGAGACCACTTGACGACCCCTTTCTGATTCATGGCCACGACCCGGCGGTTGAGCTGGTCGGCGATGAACATAGTGCCGTCATCGTCGATCTCGATGCCGACCGGATAGTCGAACTGGCCGATATCGGTGCCGCGGTCATTCCACTGCTTTATTAACTTGCCTTTCTTTGAAAAGACGAAGACGCCATTATTGCTGGTCACATAGAGACGATTCTTATACTCGGCGATATCGAACGGCGAGAACCCTAACGGGCCAAAAGCCGGCGCTCCGGCGACATCCGGCCACCGGTCGACGCGCTTGCCCGCCTTATTGTAGCCGGTCACTGCCCGGCGGCGGAACTCGGCTGAATAAAGCCGATCTGTTGAATCATCGTAGTACGTGCCGGTGACGCCGAAGATGCTGTCGTTGCGCTTCTCCCCGCGGATCGTCCGAATATGGTCGCCGGTCCGATCGAAGACGACGATGCGGGAGTTTCCGGTGTCGCTGACATACATATTGCCCTCGTCATCCGACGAAACGGATAGGGGGCGATTAAACCCGAAGACCGAGAAGAGCAGGTTGACGCCCTTGCCCGTGTCTCTCCCATCATCGCCACCATAGAGCGCCAGGAACGCAAAGACTATGCCGAACAGCAACAACAGGAGCAAAAGGAGAATGATCAGAAGGCGCCGGGTCCGACCCTCTCGGTCGCGATCTTCCCGG
>JAUWIO010000131.1 GCA_030605305.1 Actinomycetes bacterium | reverse complement strand
GTGGGGCTATTCGTCGCGCTTGGTCGACCTAGTCAAATATATTTCATAAGGAGTGTTCGTGGTGGGAGAAGGATTCCGAGCGGCGTCGGGGCCGGCGTCGGGGGCAGCGCGGATAGAGGCCGCCCGAGAGTTTTTTCCGAAGAAAACAGTCGAGCAGATCGACGTCCGGGGGCGCCGCGTCCTGGTGCGTGTGGATTTTAACGTCCCGCTCGACGGGGAACGGGTCGTTGATGATAGTCGGATACGAGCGGCCATCCCGACGATCGAATTGCTCAGAAAACGAGGGGCGAGAGTCATCCTTGCCAGCCATCTAGGCCGCCCGAACGGGCAGCGGCTGCCGGAGTTCAGTCTGGCGCCGGTCGCGGCCAGGCTGGCCGAACTTCTCGATACGGATGTGCGGTTCATGGACTCGACCGTCGACGGTGACGTGCCAGAAGCCACCGAGGAACTTGAGGACGGCCAGGTCATGCTCTTGGAAAACCTGCGCTTCAATGAGGGCGAGTCGTCCAATGACCGCTTCTTTGCCAAAAAACTGGCCGGGTTGGCCGAGGTTTTTGTCAATGACGCCTTCGGAGTTGCTCACCGGGCGCATGCGTCCACCGTCGGGGTGACAGAGTACCTGCCGTCCGTGGCCGGGCTGCTGCTTGAAAAAGAAGTCAGCGTCATCAAGCAGTTTCTAAGGAGCCCTAAGCGCCCCTTTATCGCCTGCCTCGGAGGCAACAAGATATCGGACAAGCTCAAAGTGATCGATCGCTTTTTGGATGTCGTCGACGGTATCGTTGCCGGCGGCGGTATGTGCTTCACGTTCCTCAAGGCCAAGGGGTACGATATCGGTTCGTCGATCGTGGAACTCGACCAATTGGACGCGGCCAAAGAGATGATGGAGAAAGCCCAGCGCAACAAAGTCAACTTGTATTTACCGACAGATATCATCGCGGCGAGCGAGATTTCCGAGTCGGCCGACTATAAGCTCGTATCGGCCGACTCTATCCCGGAAAACTGGCTTGGGCTCGATATAGGCCCCGAGACGATCGATATCTTCAGTCAAGTCCTGGTCTCCGCTAAGACGGTCTTTTGGAATGGGCCGATGGGCGTCTTTGAGATACCTCAATTCGCCCAAGGGACGAAGGCGGTCGCCCGGTCAGTCTCGGAAGCAGCCGGATACGGCTCATTAACAATAGTGGGCGGCGGCGATTCACTCGCGGCCCTCAAGATGTTCGAGATGGAAGACAAAGTGTCCTTTGCCTCAACCGGCGGCGGAGCCAGCCTCAAGATCCTTGAGGGCCGGTCGTTGCCGGGCGTTGAGGCCTTGGAAGACAGAGAATAGGGGGCTGGTTATGGCGACAAGAAAGCCGATGATGGCCGGTAATTGGAAGATGCACAAGAATGCGGCCGAGGCTGTCGACCTCGTACGGGCCATTGGAAACGATCTCGACGGGAGTACCGCTGTCGAAGTCGTCGTTTGTCCACCATTCACAGCGCTAAAGAGTGTGGGCGTCACCCTCGAATACGATAAATACGAGATCAAGCTTGGCGCTCAAAATGTCTTTTGGGAGGACGAAGGGGCGTATACGGGAGAGATCTCCCCGCTCATGCTCAAGCAGCTGGACGTTGAGTATGTCATCGTCGGTCACTCGGAGAGACGTCAGTTTTTCGGGGAGACCAATGACACCGTCAATAAACGGCTCCACGCCGCCCTGGGTCACGGGCTCAAACCTATCCTCTGCGTCGGGGAGAACCTGGAAGAACGGGAATCCGGCCGGACGACCGATGTGGTTGCCGCGCAGATCAAAGGGGGCTTGGCGGGCATCGATGGAGACTTCTCCGAGAGCCTCGTCATCGCTTATGAACCTATTTGGGCTATCGGCACCGGTCGAGTGGCCAAACCTGAGGACGCCAATGAGGTCATCCGTCATATTCGGGAAGTGGTCGGTTCGCTCAATGGGGCGGAAACGGCCCAGAAGGTCCGCATACTCTATGGCGGCCGCGTCAAACCCGGCAACGTCAGCAGATTGATGGAGGAGCCCGAGATCGACGGGGCTCTTGTCGGCGGGGCCAGCCTCAGCGCCGAGGATTTTGTTTCGCTCATCAAATACTAGACGATAGCCCGGCGCTTGATTGCCAGATAGCTTCATAGCCTGTATTTTTATCCTAGTGAGAAAACGGGCAAAAACCGCAGCCTGGATAGGCTTCATTAGTGTAGTACTGTCGTTGATGGTGGCCCCCGCCGGGGCCGTCATAAATAGCGTCACTTTTTCCGCAACTAAAGACGCCATGCTTAAGCAAGATAATCAGGACCTCAACCATGGCGTTAAGAACGAGTTAGAGATCAAATCTCAGGACCCAAAGAAAAACACCGGTCGAAATAGCCGGGCGGTCGTCGGGTTCGATATCTCTACAATCCCGCCCGGGGCCACTATTGAGCTCGCCGAGTTCCGTGCTTTCTTAAAGAAGAAACCTAGTTCCACTCGTAACTATAATGTCTATCGATTGCAGAACACTTGGCTCGAAGGGTCGAGCGCAGGGGTGAAAAATAGCGCCGCCATCAATGGCGTTACCTGGATAGAGCGACAATTTGGCGACAATCTGTGGACGGGGTCCGGCCCGGGGGACTGGATCGCGATCGGCGGGGATTATTTGGGCACGCCGACGGCGGTCCTAGCTACTCCCGCGGCCTCAGGCTGGATGGTCTGGAACGTTATCGGCGATGTCGACGCCTGGTATGGGGGAGGCGTCCCGAACTTCGGTTGGCTCATCCGCGACGAGACCGAGAATCAGAAACCGAAAAAGAGCGGTATGCTTCACTCAAGGGAGAATGGCGACCCGGCCCTTTCTCCCTCATTGGTCGTCACCTACTTGAAGACGGGCGCCGCTGTGTCCACCGGTACGGTCCCGGTCGGTTACTACTCACCGCTGCGGGTCACTTTTACCAACGCCGGCGGCCCGGGCGCGGACCAAGTCAATCAGGTCAGCTTCAACATCCCCGCCGGTTGGAGCCAGGTCCCGACGATCGCGCTCGGATATGCTATCACGGCGCCGGGCGGGAAGACTTGGAGTGTCACCGCCGTGCCGCCGGCGTCCGACGGTCCTCAGACCGTCACCATCATGGCAGCCACCGCCGGGGACGATCTGGCCGCCGGCGAGAGTTTGGATATTATGTTCAGCGTCCGTGCTCCGTGGGACACCGGGGCTACCAACTGGACCTTTTCTACTCTCGGTGCGGCGGGCGGTACGCATCTGCCCGTCGATTGGTCTGTACTCACGACCACGGGAACGCTCGAGTTTCAGCCGGGTTCAAATCAGACGATGAACGCGCTCAGCCTTTCAGGCTCGGACACCAGCGCGAGCGGCACTCTGGGAGCGCTTTTGGTGCGTGATTCGCGCGGGACCAGCGGCGGCTGGAGCGTAACCGTAGCCGCGACTGATTTCGTGTTGACGACTGACCCGACCCAGATGATCTCCGCATCTGGTCTCTCGGTCCCTGCCGCACCGGCGGTTACAGTGGTCAGCGGCAGTTCTCCGCCGACCGCTTTCGCTGGTAGCTTAGCAGGGGCCGGACTCCAACTACTGAGCGCTGCCGCGGGGACCGGGGCCGGAGAGTATCAATTAGCGCCTGCTCTGGAGCTGATAGTGCCGGCGGAAACGATCAGCGGGACCTATTCCGCCACCATCACGGAGACGATAATGAGCGGTCTCTAAGGGACGCATGCAGTCAGTCTTCGGTCGGCTCTTTCTTCTTCGGCGGGCGTCCGCGCTTCTTAGGTTTTTCCTGTGCGGCCGCGGCGTCATCGACCTTTTTCTTCGGTGGACGGCCGCGCGTTTTAGGTGTAGCTACCGCTTCGCCCGGCCCCGCAGTTTTCTTCTTTGGCGGACGCCCCCGGTTTTTGGGCGCTGGCTCCCCCGTTGCGGCGG
>JAUWIO010000156.1 GCA_030605305.1 Actinomycetes bacterium | reverse complement strand
TTTCGCCCATCAAGAGCGGCAGTGTGAGCGCTAAGGGTCCGCGGTATTGCCCCTCGATCGACAGAAAAGTGATCAATTTTCCCGATCGCGACCAGCACCCGGTCTTTGTCGAGCCCGAGGGATGGAAGACGGATGAGATGTATCTCCAAGGGTTGACGACCAGCATGCCGGTCGGTATCCAGGAAAAGATCGTCCAGACCGTGCCCGGACTCGAGGAGGCCCGGCTGGTCAGGCCAGGCTATGCGGTTGCGTATGACTATGTCGGCTCCGGACAGCTGGGCTCGGGCCTGGAAATCCTGGCGGTTCCGGGACTTTTTACTGCCGGGCAGATCAACGGGACTTCCGGATATGAAGAAGCGGCCGCCCAGGGGCTGGTGGCGGGGATAAACGCGGCCCGCTACTCTACCGGGGCCTCCGCTTTCGTGCTGGGGCGCTCACAGGCGTATATAGGGGTCCTCGTTGATGATCTGGTTAGAAAAGAGATAGATGAGCCGTACAGGATGTTCACGTCGCGAGCTGAGCACCGCCTGGTCTTGCGTTCGGACAATGCCGATCTCCGCTTGGCGTCGATCGGGCACGAGCTGGGCCTGGTGGACGAGAAGGAACTGGCGGGCGTTGAGAAGAAGAGGCAAGATATCTTGACTTGCCTGGCTCGACTCGAGTCGGCAAGAATCGACGGCAAACAAGCAAAAGGGCTGCTAAAGAGGCCGGAAATTTCGATCGAGGAGCTTGTGGGGGCCGCCGACCTTGGCTCGATATCGGCGGCAGCGAGGCGCGAGGCCGAGACTGAGGTCAAATATGAAGGATATATTCAGCGGCAACTAAGGCAGATCGAGGTCCAGCGAAGCCTGGAAGAGACGCTCTTGCCGCCGCTCGACTATGAGCAGCTGCGGTCGCTTTCGAAAGAGGCTCGCGTCAAACTTGACCGCGTTAAGCCGCGCTCGCTCGGCCAGGCTGCTCGTATCGCCGGCGTCACGCCTGCTGATATCTCGGTATTGATGGTTCATCTGGCGCAGCGCCGGGATTCAGGAACATGATCTTGCCGGACTGGCAGTCGGACGTCGAGGATCTGGCGCATGCCGGGGTGCCGCTTACGTTTGAGCAGGTGGAGGCGCTGGCAGTTTATGAAGGCGCGGTGATCGCCGCGAATGAAAAGTTTAATCTGGTAGCCAGGGGGCCGGGCGCAACTGTACGAGACCACATCATCGACTCTTTGTCGCTGATCGCGACCGGGAAGTTCCTCCCGGGTCGCCGTTGTTGTGATATCGGCAGCGGTGCGGGTTTCCCCGGACTGCCGATAAAGATCGTCATTCCCGAGTTGGAGCTTTTGCTGATCGAGGCAAACATCAAAAAGGCGTCCTTCTTGCAAAAAGTCATTGCAGAACAGGCCCTGAGCGGGGTTGAAGTATTTCAGGGACGGGCCGAAGAGGCCGGACGGGAGGCGCGCTGGCGTGAATCTATGGATGTGGTATTCTCCCGGGCTGTCGCCACCTTGCCTGTTTTGCTAGAATATGGCTTGCCCCTGACGAGAGTCGGCGGCTGTTTTCTCGCCATGAAGGGGCCGAAAGCAGCGCTGGAGCTTGGCCCCGGAAAAGAAGCGGCTCAAGAGCTTGGCGGGCGGCTTGAGGACGCGATCGAGCTGCCCGGACTCTGGTCTAGCCGGGGGCGGGCCGTTGTTTTTGCCGTCAAAGTGGCTCCCGGCGATGAGCGATACCCGCGTCGGGCGGGCATCCCAAAAAAACGCCCACTCGGAGGTAGATCCTGACAAACGAAGAAAAAAAAGAGACCCTATCGTTGGCCATCGTCAATCAAAAAGGCGGGGTGGGAAAGAGCACGACCGCTATCAATCTGAGCGCGTGTTTGGCGGCCCTTGGGAAGAAGGTCCTGCTTATCGACCTCGATCCGCAGGCCAACACCACTAGCGGCCTCGGGCTGAGGCGGCAAGACCGGGAGCGGTGTACGTACAATATCCTGATAGACGATGAGGCCATCGACAATGTCATCGAGCCGACGAGTGTCGAAAATCTATCGATCGTTCCGGCGACGATCCAGCTGGCCGGGGCGGAGATCGAGATGGTTCCGAAAATATCCAGAGCGACCCTCTTGCGCAACGCTTTGGCCTCTGTCGCCGGGCGTTACGACTATATCATCATCGATTGTCCGCCCTCGCTGGGGTTATTGACGATCAATGCCCTGACGGCTGTCGACAAGATAATCATCCCGATCCAGTGTGAGTACTACGC
This sequence comes from Actinomycetes bacterium, assembly GCA_030605305.1. Lineage (GTDB taxonomy): Bacteria > Actinomycetota > Aquicultoria > CAJVYJ01 > JAUVQD01 > DAOUYN01. The sequence continues at coordinate 1,164 of JAUWIO010000156.1, read as the reverse complement.
TCTGGAGGGACTTTCTCAACTAGTCGAGAGTGTTCGTTTGGTCAAGAAGCACTTGAATACATCGCTGGAAGTGGCCGGGGTCGTGATGACTATGTTCGACGTGAGGACAAAGCTATCTCAGCAGGTCACGGATGAAGTGGCCCGCTATTTTACCCGACAGGTCTATAAGACGATCATCCCCCGGTCTGTGCGGCTCAGCGAGGCCCCGAGCTTCGGGCTGCCCATCATTGAATATGACGATAAAAGTAAGGGTGCGCTTGCGTACAGGAGTTTAGCAAAGGAAGTGATGCTTCGTGGCTAAAAGAGGACTAGGGCGCGGCCTGGGTTCATTGATCCCCAGCCTCAATACCGATCAACAGGAGCTCGAAGAGATCCAGGTGGCGGACGTTAAGCCCAGCGAGAGTCAGCCTAGAGAGCAATTCGGCGATCAAGCTCTGGCCGAGCTGGCGGACTCGATCAAGCGGCATGGGGTCCTCCAGCCGATCGTCGTCCGCCCGGCCGTAGGCGGCGGCTATGAGCTGATAGCCGGAGAACGCCGGTGGCGCGCGGCCCGGGAGACGGGGCTTAAGACCATTCCCGCCGTTATAAAGGGAAGCACCGACAGTGAAGCTCTTCAGCTGGCGCTGGTCGAGAATATCCAGCGCGAAGACCTGAATGCGCTGGAAGAAGCCCGGGCCTTCAAGAGACTTATAGACGATTTCGAGGTGACGCAAGCGGATCTAGGCGAGATGGTCGGCAAGAACCGTACGACAGTAGCGAATACCTTGCGGTTGCTGAATCTCGCTGAAGAGGTCCAAGAGATGGTTCTAAATGACAACCTTTCTGCCGGCCACGCCCGGGCTTTGTTGTCCTTGCCCGACCCTGAAGACCAGCTTAAACTTGCTCAACGGGTGCTGGCCGAGGGCTTGTCGGTGCGGCGCACGGAGGAGCTGGTCCGGCTTGGGGCTCTCTCCAATAGCGCTGCCGGGAGCCGCAAGCTCCCCGTGCCTCCGGAAGTGAAGAGCTTGGCCAGAAGGCTGGCAAAGTCCCTTGGGGTCAGGGTCAGGACCAAGTTGACGCGCGATAAGCTGAGGCTCGAATTAGAATTGCGCGATGCCGGCGATCTGGAGCGCCTCGAAGAAGCCCTGGCCGCGCTCGCGCGCGACTCAGGCCGGACACCGACTC
>JAUWIO010000216.1 GCA_030605305.1 Actinomycetes bacterium | reverse complement strand
TTTTTTTAATGTTTTTTCGCATATTACTTCTTGTTCCGCATCAACCTTGAAGCGGAGGTCTGTGGTGATCTTATTGAATGCCTGGGCCAGGCGCCCCACCTCGTCAAGCCGATCGAAGGCCACGGCTTCAGCGAGGTCGCCCTCGGCGACCTTTTCAGCCGATTCCGTCAGCTTGAGCAGCGGGCGCATGATCCGGCTACCCAAAAGGGCGCCCGCGACCCCGCTTATGATAATGACTGCCTCGACCTGCATGTAGCCAAAAACCGCGAAGAACAGAGCGGGGAGGGCAGCGACCCCGACGATCAAAAGCACTATCTTGCCCCGTATGTTCGTGAGTACGTTCACAATCGACCTTTCAGTTGGCAGTTGATCAAGAGCTAACAATAGTAGTATCGGCAGAATTATGAAATATCTAATAGGCGCTTGCAAGGTAATTGTGAAAGTCGGAGTTCAGCCTAGCTTTGCGAGAGGAAAAGAAAGAAATCTTTGTCTTCTCTGCCGAGGCGCCAGATAGCGATACCGCCGACCCCAAAGTCTTTGGCCAGTTGCACTTTGGCCTGCAGGCTGCGGTTGTTTTCGAACCACACCAGTCGTTCGCCGGCGCCCGCATCATATCTAAAGAAAGGGGACTGGGCGATATCGTCCCATTGGACGGGCGCGGCATGGGCTAGTGATAACGCCGCGGCGTCATCATGGACAACGCTCTTTGCCTGGCCTCCGGCCACCGGCCAGTCGTAACCGAACGCCGGGACGCCCAGGATGATCTTTTCCCGAGGGAGCTTGGTGATCGCATAGTTCACGACCTTTGTCACCCAGGCAGCCGAGGCCACTGGTCCGGGCGGTCCGCCCCGATAATGTTGATCATAAGCCATGATCCGAACGCGATCGGATGCTTCCCCGATAGCCTGGTAGTCGTGTCCATATGAGCTGCCGGGACTCCCCGGAAACGAAGTCTTGGCATAAACAGTGGTCACGAGCACTTTATCCCGCTCCCTCAATGCCGGCCCTAACTCTCGGATAAAGAGGCTGAACGCATCTCGATCTTCGGGGCGAATGCTCTCGTAATCGATATCGATCCCATCGTACCCCCGGTCCACCGCCAGCGCCACGATGCGGTCGATATGGTAGGCGCGTTTGCGATCATCCGTAATGATCGATGACGTGGCGGTGGCGTCGAAAGCGCGGATCGTCGGCAATATCGTTTTGCATAAAGCCCGCAGTGTCTCGATGACATCGGGGCGCTCAGGCTTCGGCGCGCAGACCACCTGCCCGTCCGGGCGGGATTCGTACCAGAAGGGACTTATTTCATCTAGGGTCTCGGGGAAATCGCGTACGACGCGCATGCCTTCGTCCGCATCCCAAAAAGGAAGCCAGCCCGCAACACTGAACTCTTTTGGGGCGCCGGGGCTCGGCGTCACGGTCTCAGACGCTATCAGTGTAGCCGTGCGCTTGACTGGAGGAGTCGCGAGCCTGCCCGCACCCGGTTTTTCAGGTTCGCCTGGAACCGCTAAGGAAGCCGCCGCGAGGGCGACTGCACAAATCGCGATGGCTACCCCTGACATCCAGAGGGCATCACTCGAGAGATCTCTTTTTAAGAAGCCTTTCATCGTTCTGGTCGCGATCCACGTGGATCGGCGCGATGAACACTAGCACCGCCGCTCTCGATGGTCAACAGGTATGAGCTAGTCGGAGCTGAGCGCGTGAGACAGGTTCACTCCGGCTATGGTGGCGTCCACGAGCTCAACGATTCCGATCGACGGCTCATCGGCCAGGCGTATCAATCGCCCCGGGCTGCCGGCCAACGTTTTGACTATCGGGCGCTTTAGGTTGCCCGGATCGACGCCGCGAACCAACGCTGTTTCCCCGTTGTCGAGGCGGAGCACAGAGCCGATAGGATAGATCCCGAGCATCTTGACGAAGAGGCGGGCCAAGGCCGGCTCAAAGAGGTGGGCGAGGTCGCCCATGATCAACGCCACTGCCTCTGAGCGAAGCTTAGGGCGTCTGTATGAGCGGTCCGCGGTCATCCCGTCATACACATCCGCTACCTGCACTAGGCGGCTGAAGAGATGCGGTCGCCAGCCATCGGCCACCTGCGGATAGCCGCTCAGGTCGGCGCCTAGGTGGTGCTCGAAGGCCACGACCATCGCTGTCGCCTCCTCGTCCAGCTGCCCAATGATAATACGGACTCCATTGGCCGGATGGTCGGACATAAGCGCCCACTCATCAGACGAGAGCGCTCCGGGCTTTCTAAGAATCTCCGAGGGAAGGGTCGCCTTGCCGACGTCATGGAGCAGGGCGGCGAAAGCCAGGCCCTCGATGTCAGCTTCTTCGACTCCGGCGACCCGGCCTAGCGCGGTAGAAAAGATGGCTACATTCAGTGAGTGATGACAAAGGTATTCATCACGGTTACGTACGGCCGTCAGGGCCAAGGCGTTGTCGCGATCAGTGTCGGTCGCGGCCGCCACCCAGGCAGCGACTGCTTTGGTCTTGGCGGGATTCAGCGACCGTCCCGAGCGCAAATCGTCAAAGAGAGTGGAGAGGTCGGCGATGGCCCGTTCATATCTGAGGTAGAGCGCCTCCCGCCCGCCCGCCAGTTTCTTAACGGCCTTCTTCTTCATTTGTCGCCGTGCCATCCGCTTGACTTCAATATGGTCCAAGCCGAGGTCCTTGACCCT
>JAUWIO010000041.1 GCA_030605305.1 Actinomycetes bacterium | reverse complement strand
GAAGGCGCGCCCGCCGACTGAAGGGGCGGCCTCCCGGACCATACTTTCCACCGCCTGGCGACGTTCGGTTGGGGCGACGACGACCCGGCCGGCCGACATGGTCGCCTCGTATTGATCGGCATCTGCCAACTCGAAAGGGCCCTCGGCCAGAAAACGGTGGCCGTAGGTCAGACGACCGGACTGAAGGCCGGCGACTTCAAAGGGCAGCTGGTCCGCGCCGTATAAAGCGGCGAGCCACCGGATCGGGCGAATGAACTTAAAGGTCCCGACCCCCCAGCGCATGGCCTTTGTAAATTCTAGAGACTCGATCAGCGATCTCAGTATCCCGGGAAGGACCTCGCCGGCCAAAAGACCGGGTGATTCCTTGACAGCAAAAAGATACTCGCCGCCCTCGGCCTCGCGGACCTCCAAGGCCTCAACGGCGACACCCTGGGCTTTGGCAAAACCAACCCCCGCCGGCCCCGGCCGGCCGTCGGGACCAAAAGCTATCTTCGTCGGCGGACCCTTCATCTCCACGACCTCGGAACGCTGGATATCCGGTAGCGCCTCGACGATCAACGTCAAACGACGGGGTGTCCCGAAGACCCGGACTGCATCTATCGCCGCTTGGGTCAGGAGACGGTTCTCCACGAGTGAGCGCGCCGCTTCTGTTGCCAATTGGCCGAGGGCCGCCCGGACGGCGGCAGCGGGCATCTCCTCGACCCCTATCTCTAATAGAAGTCGGCGGGTCTGGGTGCGCATGCGCCCCCTCCCCCGAATCGCTCGCGCATGGGCCAACCGCGCTCTTCTCGCTCGGCGATGTATCGTTCGGTGCACATCCGCGCCAGGCTGCGGACCCGGGCGATAAACCTGACTCGCTCGGTGACGCTTATCGCCGCTCTCGCGTCGAGCAGATTAAAGACATGTGAGCACTTCAGTACATAATCATAAGCCGGCAGGACCAGACCGGCCTCGACCGCGGCCTTGGATTCCGCCTCGAAGTCGTCGAAAAGAGAAAACAGCATCTTCGTCCCGGCCACTTCAAAATTGTATTTGGACCACTCTATCTCCGATTGGTGGTGGATATCCCCGTACGAGACATCTCCCGTCCATTGGAGATCGTAGACGCTCTCTTTCTCTTGGATGTACATGGCGATCCGTTCGAGCCCATAGGTTATCTCCGCGGATACAGCCGGCAGCTCGACCCCTCCGACTTGCTGAAAGTATGTGAACTGGGTGATCTCCATCCCGTCAAGCCAGACCTCCCAGCCTAAGCCCCAGGCCCCCAAGGTCGGCGACTCCCAGTCGTCCTCGACGAGACGGACATCATGCTCTTTAGGCTCGACACCGAGCGCGCGCAGACTCTCAAAGTAGATCTCTAGCACATCGTCAGGGGATGGTTTCAAGATGACTTGAAACTGATAGTAGTGCTGTAAGCGATTGGGGTTCTCGCCGTAACGGCCGTCAGTCGGCCGCCGCGATGGCTCCACGTAGGCCACTTTCCACGGCTCGGGACCGAGACTGCGCAAAAAGGTGGACGGATTGAAAGTCCCGGCGCCGACCTCCAGGTCGTAGGGCTGAGCGATGAGACACCCATACTTAGACCAATAGTCTTGCAGCGTCAGGATTATCTCCTGAAAAGATAGTTTTTCAGCCAATAGAATAGACCCTTCCCTCCACATAGGGACGAAAAGGTCTTCCGCGGTTCCACCCTACTTGGCGATAGCGTGTCGGACCACCGGTCCCGCTACCGCCCTCTCTTTACCTTTAGGGCTCCAGGACGCCACTCCCTTCGATGCCCTTTATTTAGTTAACGCGATAGTAGCAAATCGCTTTTTCCGGTGTCAATCAGGAAGATCGGCGGTTCTTCTCTGCTATCATGATATCGTTTTTCGGGTACTCACTCTCTTAACAACCAGGAGGAAATATGTCCGCACCGCTTGATGACGATCCCACGCCTAATATCAACGTACAGCTCGGAAGCCCATATATCGCCAAGTCGCTTAAGAACCTGGACGACTCGGCGGATGAACCGTTGCCGACCCAGGAAGTGACCGCGCTCTGCCGGTGCGGGCACTCAAGCAATAAACCGTACTGCGACGGCACGCACCTGCAGATAGGTTTCGTTGGAGAAAAAGAAGCCGACCGCGTCCCCGATAAGGTCGATGAATACGCCGGGGCCGGAATAACTATCGTCGACAATCGCGGCGTCTGTTCCCATTCAGGCATCTGTACGGACAACCTCCCCGGAGTCTTCAGGCTCGGGGTAGAACCTTGGATCGACCCGGCGGGCGCCTCGGTCGAAGCGATCATCACCCTGGTCGAGCGGTGCCCCTCCGGCGCCCTCAGTTATTCGATAGACGGGGTCCGCCACCAGGACCACGGCGGCGACCCCACGGTCAAAGTAACGAAGAACGGCCCCTACTACGCCAGCGGCGGAGTCGAGCTCACCGACGACCAGGGCTCCGAGCCACAAGCGAAGGACCACTACGCTCTCTGCCGTTGCGGCAACTCGAAGAACAAACCGTTTTGTAACGGGGCTCATTGGGATGGCTTCGAGGACAGCGGCACATGGGAAGAACCTAAGAAATAAGTTAGGCGTGCTCTATGGGCGTGTGGGCCGATATCTCCGAGTCGCTCGTAACCAGGTCCTCGACAGAGAGATCATGAACGTCACTGTTGCCTGTCAACCTGGCGAACGTCTTCAGTTCTTCAGTACAGAGCCGCAAAAAGTTTTCCAACCGCGCGGCCGCGGCATCGATATCGACCCGGCTTCTAAGTTCGGATAACTGGGTCGTCACCCCGCCCGGGCAATTACCGGTGTCGCAGATACGATACTGCTGGCAGGCCGAGGCCATCAGGGCCGCCGTGCCGATAGCGACCGCGTCCGCCCCAAGCGCCAGCGCTTTGGCGAAATCAGCGGATGTCCGCAGGCCGCCGGTAATAACCAAAGTGACGTCGTCGACACCGTGGTCATCCAGGTATTTCCTGGCTCTGGCCAGAGCAAAGAGCGTCGGTACGGAAGTCGCGTCTTTCACAAACTTGTGCGCCCCGGCGGTCCCGCCCGGGCGCCCGTCGATAGTGATGAAATCCGGGCGGGCGTATAACGCCACCTCCAGATCAGCCTCGACATGGCCGGCGGCGAACTTGATGCCTACCGGCTTCCCGCCGGACTTCTCTCGCAACCATGACACCTTTTTTCGCAGATCGTCGGGGTTCCTGATGTCGGCGTAACTGGCCGGGCTAGTAATATTCGTGCCCGGCGAACAATTGCGCAGCTCGGCCACTTCCGGTGTCACTTTCTTGCCGGGCAGGCTCCCGCCTATCCCCGGCTTGGCCGACTGGCCTATTTTTATCTCAGTACCGTCGACTCGAGCCAGGTTCTCATCGGTAACACTGTATCTATTGGTGACGTATTCGAAGATATACTGGTGAGCCTGGGTGATAGTCTCCTCCAGAATACCGCCTTCACCGGATCCCATCGCCGTCCCGACGGCGGAACTCCCCTTGGCCAGCACGATCTTGAGCTCCTTCGATAGCTCGCCAAAAGACATGTGGGTGATAAAGATAGGCGTATCGATGACGATCGGTTGGCGAGCTCGCGGCCCGATGATCGTTTTGGTCGAGACGTCATCTTCTTCGTTGAGCGGTATCTTGGCCAGTTGCGCGGCGCGGATCAGGATATCGTCCCAGCCGATGACTTTCTTTTTAGTCCGCATCGGTTCGATAAGCGACCGGCCGGTCACGGCCATCTTGTGGATATCGTCCATGCGGCACTCGACAGAACTCTCGTCCCGCTTCCACTCGCTCGGATAATCCGGAGCCTCATCGGGCGTTACCGAGGCCGTTCCTCCATCGGTCGCGGTAGCGCCGCTGGTCGCCGTGGCGGCATTCTTGCCCGTCCCAACATCGGCGGCCGTGCCGCCCTCGTCGGGAATAGGTTGCTGGTGCGACTTGTCGGCCCCGCAGACCGGGCAGTGCCAGTCATCAGGAAAGTCTGCCGGCAACGTTCCAGGGGCAATACCGGCGGCAGGCTGACCCGCCCCGGCATCGTACTCAAACGCGTGGCAGACATTGCACCGGAACTTCTTCGGTGTGCTCATGCCGTCGGACTCTTCGTCGAGGGGGCCATTTTCTCCCGGTCGACCATCACCTCGACTAAGGATGGCAGCTTTGACTCAAAGGCCTCTTTGACAGCCGCGTCCAGCTTGCGCGGATCATCGACCCTGATGCCGAGACCCCCGCTGGCCGTCGCGAACTCGGCAAAATTCGGATTCTCGAACTCGATACCGTACTCCGGGTAACCGTCACGGTTCTGCTCTTTCTTGATATTCTTCAGCACGCCGTCATTGAAGACGACCACATTAATGGCCAGCTTCTCCCTGACCGCGGTCGTGAAGTCGGCCATCAACATCCCGAAGCCGCCGTCGCCGGTGACGCAGACGACCTGTTTGTCGGGAAAGTCCAATTGGGCGGATAGAGCGGCCGGCAACGAAAAGCCCATGCTGGCGATATTGGCGGAAAGATATGTCTTTTGGCCTTCGCAGATAAACTTCTTATAGAACCAGTAGGTATGGTCTCCGACATCGACGCAGATGACAGCATCACTGGCGACGTGCTTCTTGATAGTCTGAATAACGAGGCCGGGATTGACGGGGCTGCTCATATCGATCGCATCGGCGGCGATCTCGGCGAGATGCTCTTTTTTGAACGCTCCGATCTGGGCCGTGAAGTCCTGGTCGGGCTCTTTGGTGTCGACTAGGTCAGTCAACTCCGCCAAGAGCGCCGGTGCATCGCCGACGAGACCGGCATCGATATCGAAGGTCTTGGCGACACGCGTCGGATCCCAGTCTATCTGGACCTTCTTGACCCCGGCCGGCACTAGATTTGCCTGGCGAAACCCTGACCCGACGACCATCAATAAATCGCACGATTGGATGGCCTTGGCCGCGTGTTTAGAGCCGATCGACCCTAAGACCCCCAAACTCAGCGGGTGGCTCTCGAAAATGACGCCTTTTGCGCGCGACGTGGTGGCGACGACGGCATTGATCTTCTCAGCCAGTCTCAAGAGCTCATCTGTGGCGTGACGGGCCCCCCAGCCGGCGAGTATCGCCACCCTTTTGCTCTCGTTGATCAGCGTAGCCACCTGGCCGGTCGCCGCGGCCGCCGGTTGGGTCGGATTGTCGACCAGACGCCTGGCCGGTTCATATATCGGCTCGGGCAACTTTTCTACGAGCACGTCGGTCGGCAGGCTGAGCACGGAGACACCGGGACGGCGATAGGCATACTTCACGGCCATCAACATCAATTTGAGGGCCTGGTTGGTCCGGGCCACAGTTTCGCCGAACTGGGCGAATGGCTTGAATAGTTCGATCTGATCGATCTCCTGGAAGGCCTCGCTGCCGAGGTATACCTCGGCCACTTGCCCGAGCAACGCCAGGACCGGCGCCCGATCATTCGTCGCGTCCATCAAGCCGGTGATCAAGTTGGTCGCGCCGGGCCCGGCTATGGACATACAGACACCGATATGGTCGGTCATCTTTCCGTGGGCGCAGGCCATAAAAGCGGCTGTCTCTTCATGGCGCACCATGATGAAATCTATATCCTGATGGCGCCGGATCGCGTCGACGATAGGCAGGTTCGAATCGCCCGGGATGCCGTAGACCCGCTTGACGCCGAAAGCCACTAGCTGGTCGACGAGCTTCTCAGCGACGCTCGCGGCGTTCTCATCGTCGGAAAGAGTTATCCCCTCGGAAACAAAAGCGGACTTCGGGGCCCCGCAAACAGGACAGGTATATGAGTCAGGCTGCGGTGCGAATGGTCCCGGTTGGTGTTCGTCGTCGTAGATAAAGTTGCAGACCGTGCATCTATTTTTGTTCATGCGTTGACCTTCTTTGAAGTTGCCGGCGCTCCTGGAATTATCTTACCAGACCTGCCCCCGAGCTAGCCGCTGAGGGCGGACTTCATGGAGTCGGCGGTGACCGACTTGTTCCCAGAGAATATTACGCCTTGCTGGCGGTTGATGGTCAACTTCACCTTCTCGCCGGGATTGAAGACGGCATGCGACGGCATAGTGCTGCGGATCTTCCGCCCGGATGGCAGCTCGATGGTATAGAGGTTTTCCTCGCCCAGGAATTGCCGCGCCGTAATGGTCGAGTCGGCTGCCGAGTCCGTCGATATCGCGATATCGTGCGGCCGCAGCATCACATCTATATCGGTCCCTCCGCTCAGCCCGCTCGGCGCCGGCCAGACGCCTAGCTCGGTACTGATACCTTGGGGTCCGACTTCGCCGGGGAGAAAGTTTGCTTGGCCCATAAAGTTAGCCACGAAACGGGTGGCCGGACGATGGTAGACATCCTCCGGTGAGCCGACTTGCTCGAAACGCCCTTTATTCAGGACGACGAGGCGGTCGGCCAAGGCCAGTGCTTCCTGCTGGTCCTGCGTGACAAAGATAGCGGTCGTCCCGGCGCGTTTGAGTATCTGCCTGATCTCTTCGCGAACGCGCGCCCGTAAAAAGGCATCGAGGTTCGAGAACGGTTCGTCAAGCAGGACTACTTTAGGCTCGGGAGCCAGAGCCCGGGCCAAAGCCACCCGTTGCTGTTCCCCGCCCGAGAGTTCGTGCGGATACCGCTGATCGAACCCAACGAGGCCCACGAGGCGCAGCT
>JAUWIO010000242.1 GCA_030605305.1 Actinomycetes bacterium | reverse complement strand
GACGGCGGACGTCGAGACCACTGCTGGCGAGACTACCGATACTGCGGTCAGCGGCAGCACCGATGGCGGCGGCAGCGATAGTGTACCCGACAGCACTGAGACGGTCGCAACGGATGACGCGACGGAAAGCGTCGAGATCTCCGAGACGGCGGAAACGACCACATTTATAAACGAAAACCTCGAGATATTCGAGACCCGCGACCCGTTCAGGCCGGTCGACGCCTCCGAGACAGTTTCCGGATTGGCGATAACTCCGGGCGGCGATCCGTTGGCCGGCGTGCCGCAGCCGACTGGCGGAACCACAGAGCTCCTGACACTTAAAAGCATCGAAGAAGATATGAACGGCATTGGTTATGCCAATGTCACTTACGGTTCGAGTCCTTACCTCGTGACCGACGGAGACCGGGTCGGCTCATCGCCCTATGAAGTGGTCTCGGTCGGGACCGACAGCGCTACATTTCTTTTCGGGGACGATCAGGTCGTCCTCACCATCGGCGAGTCCGTCGATAAATAGCCCTGTTTCTGCTATCTTAACCGCATGTTAAAGTATCTGACCGCCGGCGAGTCGCACGGGCGAGCCCTTGTAGCCTTGATCGAAGGTATACCGGCCGGCCTGCCTTTGACTGCCGATTTCATAGATAAAGACCTAGCCCGACGCCAACTGGGCTTTGGCCGGGGCGGACGGATGCGTATTGAAAAGGACCGAGCCCAGATCATCTCCGGAGTCCGGCATGGTTTGACCATCGGTTCCCCCATCTCTCTTCTTATAAATAACCGTGACTGGGAAAACTGGTCGGAAAAGATGGCCGTCGAGCCGGTGGATACCGAGTTCGACCGGGCCACAAGGCCGCGACCGGGCCACGCGGATCTGACGGGGCTCTTGAAGACGGACCAAAAGGATGTTCGCAATATCCTGGAGCGGGCCAGCGCCCGCGAAACAGCGGCCAAGACAGCCTTGGGGGCGGCAGCCAAGCGCCTTTTGGAAGAGCTGGGCGTCACGATCGTCAGCCATGTCATTGGCATCGGCAGCGCGAGGGCTCCGGCCGCGGCGCTACCGGGTCCAAGCGACCTCGATGCCGTAGACGGCTCACCTGTCAGATGTTTTGCCGCGGGGGCGGCCGAGAAGATGGGGGCCGAGATAAAAGCGGCCGCCGCCGAAAAAGATACCGTTGGCGGGATTTTCGAGGTCATCGCTTATGGTTGCCCGCCGGGACTAGGGAGCTATACTTCCTGGGACAAGAGATTGAACGCGAATCTGTGCCAGGCGCTGGCCGGTATACCGGCGATCAAGGGCGTAGAGATCGGGGCTGGGTTCAGCCTGGGAGAGCGCCGCGGGTCCGCCGCGCACGACGAGATAGAGTATCGTGACAGCGAGGGCTATAGGCGCACCACGAATCGCGCCGGCGGTATCGAGGGCGGCATGTCCAACGGCGAGCCGATAGTGGTCCGGGCGGCGATGAAACCCATCCCCACCTTGGGTTCGGGCTTGCAGACTGTTGACGTAGAGAGCAAAGAAACTGTGACGGCCATGTCGGAGCGTTCGGATATCTGCGCCGTCCCGGCCGCCGCCGTCATCGGTGAGGCGGCCATGGCGTTGGTGTTGGCCCAGGCGGCACTCGAAAAATTCGGCGGTGACAGTCTCAACGAGTTTCTCCGCAACCACCGGGGCTACCTCGACCAGATCGCGGGCCGCTGATGGAGTTAGTTCCAGGGACACGTACCTAACTATGGGCAGTCAAAGATAATTAGGTGCGTGTCCCTGGAACTATTATGAATAAAAGCGTAGCTTTGATCGGTTTCATGGGGAGCGGCAAAGCGACGGTCGGGCCGCTATTGTCGACGCTTCTGGGGATCCCGTTTGTCGATCTGGATGAGGCGGTGGTCGAGCGGGCCGAGATGTCTGTCAGCGAGGTCTTTGAGGCCGAGGGAGAGTCCGGATGGCGTCGTCGGGAACGTGAGGCTCTGGTCGAGCTGGCGGCGGATACGCCCCTCATTCTCGGCTGCGGAGGCGGCGTGGTCCTCGATCCGGAAAACCGCCGGACTTTGCGGGAGCGGTACGCGACCGTCTACTTAGCGGCATCGACTGACACCTTGGTTGAGCGTCTCGCCGATACCGCCGGCCGGCCGCTACTCGATGTACCGGAGCCGAAGAAGCAGATCGAGCGTTTGTCTGCCCAGCGCCTGCCGGTCTATGAGGCGGCTGCCGATATAACTATTGTCACCGATGGACGGACGCCGCCGGAGATCGCCGGCGAGATCGCCGACCTTCTATGATG
>JAUWIO010000058.1 GCA_030605305.1 Actinomycetes bacterium | reverse complement strand
GGCCTGGCACGCGTGGTCCGCGCCGCCGTGGCGCCGGCGCTGGAGAACGTCACGCTGTGGCACGAACGCGACATCTCCCACTCCTCGGTCGAGCGGGTGACCGTCCCGGACGCGACTATCGTGCTTCACTATATGATCAATAAGACCGCTTGGGTCCTGCGGGACCTGCAGGTCTACCCAGAGCGGATGCAGGAGAACCTGGAACGCACGCACGGGCTGGTTTTTTCACAGCGGGTGTTGCTTTCGCTCGTCGATAAAGGCCTGTCTCGTGAAGATGCCTACAGTTGGGGCCAGCGCAACGCCATGAGCACTTGGAAAGACGGGGGGCCGTTCAAAGACAATCTGCTGGCCGACGAGGACGTCGCCAAGGTTCTCAGCCCTGCTGAGATCGATGAGTGCCTCCAGGTCGGCCCATATTTGAGCCAGGTCGACGTTATCTTCGATCGGCTTGGGAATACCCCATAGTGGGGCCAGGATTTATTGTAAGATAGCGCTAGCGGCAGAAGGAGACCCATGAGAGCAATAGACTTCAGTGGGTGTCATCTACCACTCGTGACACCGTTCAACGATGATTATTCGGTAGACGAGGTAGGCTTGCGCCAACTCGTCAACCACTTTATAGAAACCGAGAAAGTCGACGGTCTCGTCCCTTGCGGGACGACCGGCGAGTCGCCGACTTTAACCAATCTCGAGCATGATCGAGTCATTGAGATAGTGGTCGAGGAGACTAACGGGCGGGTACCGGTTACTGCCGGGACCGGTTCTAACTCGACCCAGGAGGCCATCGCCCGCACCCAGCACGCCGAACAGGCCGGGGCCGACGCCAGTCTCCAAGTCGCTCCATACTACAATCGCCCTACTCAGGGCGGGCTGATCGCTCATTTCGAGTCAGTGGCGAAGGCTACGAATCTGCCGATCATCCTTTACAATATCCCGTCGCGGACGGGACGGAATATCGATCCGGCGACCGTGATCAAGCTGGCCGGTATCGACAATATCGTCGGTATCAAGGACGCCGCCAACGATCTCGGACAGACGATGGAGATACTGCAGAATACGACGATGGACTCCAAGCCGTTCTATGTCCTTTCCGGAGAAGACGCCATGACCTATTCCATGATGTGCTTAGGCGCCCACGGGACGATATCGGCCGTGGCCAATGTCATCGGCAAGGAATACACCGAGTTGTGCCGCCTGATGCTGGCCGGCGACCACTTGGCGGCGCGCAAGATCCTCTATCGCACCCTGCCGCTGGTCAAAGCGCTCTTCATTGAATCGAATCCGGTCCCGGTCAAAGTGGCGCTGGAACTGATGGGGCTGCCGGCCGGGCCGCCGCGGCTGCCGCTCGTGCCTATGAGTGCGGCCAACCGGGCCGTCGTCGAGGAGAAGCTGCGCGAAGTCGGCAGGTTGGGCTCGTGACCGCTACCCAACCTTCCGCCCGCGGCAAAGTCCGCGACATATATGACTTGGGCGATAAGCTCCTTTTAGTCGCTACCGACCGTGTCTCCGCATATTACGTAGTGCTGCCGAGCGAGATCCCTTTCAAGGGACGCATCCTGACGGCGCTGTCGCTCTTTTGGAACGCGCGCACCGCGGGGATCATCCCCAACCACCTGATCTCCGATAGGTTGAAGGATTTCCCCGATGTCGGCCTCGACCCGGAATATTTGCGGGGCCGGGCGCTGCTCGTCAAGAAGGCGGAGGTCATCCCCATAGAGTGTATCGTCCGCGGTTATATCACCGGTTCGGGCTGGAAAGAGTATCAGGAGAACGGAACGGTCTGCGGGGAGGGCCTCCCGAAAGGGCTCGTCGAGTCGCAACGGTTGCCGATGGCCGTGTTCACGCCGTCGACGAAGGCGACCGAAGGCCATGATGAGAACATCAGTTTCGAGCAGATGCAAGATATCGTCGGGCCGGAGAAAGCTCGCCGCCTAAGAGAGATCAGCCTGAGCCTCTACACATTCGCCGCCAACTTCGCTATCGATCGGGGGTTGATCATCGCCGATACCAAATTCGAGTTTGGCATCGCCGACAATCGGATCGTGCTCATCGACGAAGTCTTGACGCCCGATTCATCTCGATTCTGGCCTTCGCAGGGGTACAAAGCCGGGGGCGCTCAGCCGAGTTTCGACAAGCAGTTCGTCCGGGACTGGCTCGACGAGTCCGGTTGGGACCACCAACCGCCCGGGCCGGAGTTGCCGCCAGAGATCATCGAAAAGACGAGCGAAAAATATATCGAAGCCTACGGGCGTCTCACTGGTATCCGCTGGGTCGATTCTCACACCTAAGACTTGAGCAGCGCCCTTGAATCAAGAGGCACGGCCGGACTTCGAGTCGAGGTGGGCTTCGAGCGTCCTCAACTCGATTCGCGTTCTCTGAGGCTTCAGCGGCAAATTGCCGGCTATCTGGGCAAGGCGCCGACGGATGCCCGGGTCATCGATGTCTACTATCTCGATCTCGAACTAGCTCCCGCGGATGCTAAGCGCGTGGCCCAAGCCCTCTTAGCCGATCCGATATTGGAGGAGTACTCGTTCACGCCGCGCTTTGGCTCAAAGGCCGATTGGCTCGTCGAGGTCGGGGGCGTGCCGGGTGTGACCGACAACGTCGGGCGGACAACCGCCGAAGCCGTCGCCGATATGCTGGGGCTTGATCGCCGGGCAGATTTGGTGCGCAGCGCTACGCTCTATGCAATCACCGGGGACTTCAGCAAAGCCGAGATAGACCACCTTTGCGTCGGGCTGCTGGCCAACCCTCTGGTCAATACCTTTAATGTCCTTTCACAGACCGACTATCCCGCTCTCACATATCAGGCGCATAGCTTGGGCTCGGCCCATCAACCACGGGTGGATACAGTCGATCTGCCGCAGACCGATGAGGGACTCGAGGTGTTAAGCCGGGAGAGACTTCTGGCCCTGACGGCCGCCGAGATGCGCCAGATACGCGACTATTTCAGCCGCGAGGATGTCCGCGAAAAGCGGGCGGCGCTAGGCTTGTCGGATCAGCCGACCGATGTCGAACTGGAGACTATAGCCCAGACCTGGTCCGAACATTGTAAGCATAAGATATTCAATGCCCGGATCACGTATTCCGAACCTGGCGATGAGCCGGTCGTCATCGACTCTCTCTTTAGTACATTCATCAAGGCGGCGACCGAGAAGACGGCCAAAGAAAAGGACTGGCTGGTTTCGGTCTTTACCGACAACGCCGGTATTATCTCGCTCAGCGAGCGGGACAATATAGTCTTCAAAGTCGAGACGCATAATCATCCCAGCGCTCTTGATCCATACGGCGGGGCGCTAACCGGCATCCTCGGCGTCAATCGCGATCCGATGGGCACCGGTTTGGGGGCGGCTCTGATCTTCAATACAGATGTCTTCTGTTTCGGTCCGCCCGATAAAAGCGAGGCCGATCTACCCGAGGGCATACTGCCGCCGCGGCGGATATTTAACGGTGTCCGTCAGGGCGTCGAGGACGGCGGCAATAAAGTCGGCGTTCCCACGGTCAATGGGGCCATTCTCTTTGACGAGCGCTACACATACAATCCGCTTGTCTTTTGCGGGACCGGCGGCATCATGCCCAAGTTCATCGATGGCGTCGATACGAGCCTCAAGCCTATCGAGCCCGGCGACCTGATAGTCATGGTCGGGGGCCGGATAGGCAAGGACGGCATTCACGGGGCCACCTTTTCGTCTATCAAGCTCGAAGAAGAGACCCCGCCGGCTGTAGTCCAGATCGGGGCGCCGATAGTCCAAAAGAAGATGATGGATGCGATTTTGGAAGCGCGCGACCGGCTCCTTTACCGCACTTTGACAGACAATGGCGCCGGCGGTCTCTCATCCTCTATCGGGGAGATGGCCGAACTCTGCGGCGGGGCCGAGGTCGAGCTGGAGATTGCGCCTCTTAAATACCCGGGCCTCGATCCCTGGGAGATCTGGGTCAGCGAGTCGCAGGAACGGATGACTCTCGCCGTACCGCCGGATAAGCTCGATGAGCTGTTGGCTCTTTTGGATTCGCGAGACGTCGAGGCTACGGCGATCGGGAGATTCACTGATGATGGCTACCTGACCATTCGCTATGATGGCGAGCCGGTGGCTTTGCTCGATATCGAGTGGCTCCACGGCGGCCTGCCGCCGCTCGATTTGGTGGCGCGTTGGGAGCCGCCTGCTGATCCCGGTTCCAAGAGCGGCGCGCCGGTCAGCATCGAACCGGGAGAAGCGCTCAAGCAGATCCTTGGAAGCTTGAACGTTTGCAGCAAAGAGTCGGTCATTCGCCAATATGATCATGAAGTCCAGGGGACGAGCGTTGTAAAACCTCTCGTGGGCCCAGATAACGACGGTCCTTCCGATGCCGCCGTGCTCAAACCGCGTTCCGATGCGCCCGAAGGAGTCGTCACCGGCTGCGGGATAAATCCAAAGCTAGGGTCCGTCGATACCTACTCGATGGCAGTATCCGCTGTCGATGAAGCCGTTCGCAACGTCGTGGCCGTCGGGGCCGACCCAGACCGTATCGCCGTCCTCGACAATTTTTGCTGGGGAAACCCGATCCTGTCCGCAGACAATCCCGACGGTGATTACAAGCTGGCCCAGCTCGTGCGGGCCGCCCGCGGGTGTCACGATGCCGCCGTGGCCCTGGGCACCCCCTATATTTCCGGCAAGGACAGTTTCCACAACGAATATGATTTAGGAGACGAGGTAGTAGCCATACCGCCGACCCTGCTGGTCTCGGCGATGGGGATGATGGCCGCCGCCGAAAAAGCAGTGACGATGGATTCCACGCGCGCGGGCGATATCGTCTATGTCATCGGGACCACCAAAGCTGAAATGGGCGGCAGCCACTATACGGAACTAGCCGGGACACCCGGACCGCCGCCTGGTTTCGATGGCGAGATAGCGCTCACCGCCTATCGCCGTTTTCATCAGGCCGTTACCAAAGGATTAGTCGCTTCGGCCCACGATGCCTCCGAGGGAGGGCTGGCCGTGGCTTTCGCCGAGACCGCTTTTGCCGGCGGCTTCGGTCTCGAAGTGAATGTGAGGAAGCTGAAAGTCGATGGCGACCTGAGCGATGTCGAACGACTTTTCTCAGAATCGAACAGCCGCTTGGTGGTCACTGTTTCTCCCGATAATGCCGCCGCTTTCGAGCAGACGATGGCCGATTCTCCCCACTCGCGCATCGGCGCAGTTACCGATACCGGCAGACTGGTTTGTGTCGGGGTCGACGACCGCGTCGTCATCGATGAGCCTATCGTCGAGCTAAAGGCCGCCTGGCAGGCGCCGCTTAAGGACATCGGGTGATCCGCCATGACCGCTAAAGTAAAAACCGCTGTGCTAAGGGCGCCGGGCATAAACTGCAATCACGAGACAGCGACCGCCTTCGAGTTGGCTGGAGCCATCGCTGAGGAGGTCCACGTAAATGATCTGATAGCCGCGCCCGAGCGCCTGCGCGAGTATCAGATACTGGTTTTCCCAGGTGGCTTCTCCTTTGGGGATGATATCGCCTCCGGCCAAGTCCTAGCCAGTAAGCTCAAGTATCGCCTGGCCGAACCGCTGGAGGAGTTCGTTGCTGCCGACAAATTAGTGCTTGGTATCTGCAACGGCCTTCAAGTTCTCGTAAAATTAGGGCTGCTCCCGGCGACTGACGGGCCCGAGGCTGGTGACTCCGTCTGGACTCAGGAAGCGGCTTTGACCCATAACGAATCCGGTCGGTTCGAGGATCGCTGGGTGAACCTAAAGGTTGCCTCTGATTCGCCGTGTGTTTTTACTAAAGGTTCGCCGGAAGTCATATATCTGCCGGTCCGTCACGGAGAGGGCCGCTTCCTTCCTCAAAGCCCGGAACTATTAGAGCGGTTGCGCGGGGCCGGTCAGATAGTTGTCCGCTATTCAGATGAAAACGGGAAGCCAGGATCGTATCCGCTAAACCCCAACGGCTCTGTCGATGATATCGCCGGCATTTGCGATCCGACCGGGCGCGTCTTCGGCTTAATGCCCCACCCGGAGGTCTTCGTCCGTTCGAGCCAACATCCCCACTGGACTCGAGGCACCGGTCGAACGATCGACGGGATGGCGATATATAAGAACGCTGTCAATTACTGGGTCAGTTGACCTAGCAGTTCGCTTTTTCG
>JAUWIO010000026.1 GCA_030605305.1 Actinomycetes bacterium | reverse complement strand
TTTGTCATCATCCTTCCGGAAACGCACTTCCAGGACGCGTATGTCGTCAGCGAGAAACTCCGCGACGAGGTGGAAAAAGCTGTCTTCACCGGTGGCGGCACTGAGCATAAGATTAATCTGACGATCAGCCTTGGTGTAGCGAACTATCCGAGCAGCGCTGCCAGCAAGTCGGATCTTATCTACCAGGCCGATCAGGCCCTTTATGAGGCCAAGTCGAAACGCAATACGGTCGCCGCGCCCGCTGGCGAACTGGTTGACGCCGCCGTCACCGCTACCGATATCCTCTCCTGACGCCAGCGCCGGACTCTCGCCGAGCTGCTGGTTTCTGCACTGAAAAACTGGGTAAACTAAACTGTGAGCTGCTGCGTCCTAAAAAACTTGACAATCATACGCTAAGATAATCTATAATGGAGTGAGTAAGAATTAGAAATCATTGAAGGAGTGATTTGATATGGCAAAAGCCCTAGGTATCGATCTAGGCACGACGAACTCGGCGATGGCCGTGCTGGAAGGTGGCGAGCCGACTATTATCCCGAATGCCGAGGGTGCTCGGGTGACCCCGTCGGTGGTGGCGTTTTCTAAGACGGGCGAGGTGCTCGTCGGTGAGGTCGCCAAGCGGCAGGCTATCACCAATCCGGACCGGACGATCGCGTCCATCAAAAGAGAGATGGGCACCGACCACAAAGTGAAGATCGACGATAAAGAATATACTCCGCAGGAGATTTCCGCGAAGATCTTGCAGAAACTCAAGCGAGACGCTGAGGCCTATTTGGGTGAGCCGGTAACGCAGGCGGTCGTCACAGTCCCGGCCTATTTTGAGGACCAGCAGCGCCAGGCGACGAAAGACGCCGGCAAGATAGCCGGTCTTGAAGTACTGCGCATCATCAACGAACCGACGGCCGCCGCTTTGGCGTACGGCCTCGACAAAGAGCAAGACCAGACTATTCTCGTCTTCGATCTGGGCGGCGGCACATTTGACGTGTCTGTGCTGGAAATCGGCGAAGGCGTCTTCGAGGTCAAGTCGACCAGCGGCAACAATCACCTCGGGGGGGACGATTTCGACGAACGCGTTATGGATTGGATGGCAGAGGACTTCAAGGCCAAGAATGGCATTGATCTGCGCGAAGATAAGATGGCCCTGCAGCGCCTCAAGGAAGCGGCAGAAAAAGCCAAGGTCGAGCTATCGAGCACCTTGGAGACTTCGATAAATCTGCCGTTCGGCACGGCTGATCAAAACGGCCCCAAACATCTCGAGATGACCCTATCGCGCTCGGAGTTCCAGAAGATGACCGCCGATCTCCTCGATAAAAGTCGCCATCCGGTCGAGCAGGCCATGAAAGATGCCGGTGTCACCGGCGATCAGCTCGACCATGTCATTCTCGTAGGTGGTTCGACCCGGATGCCGGCCGTGGCCGATATGGTCAAGGAGATCACCGGCAAAGAAGCCCACAAAGGCGTCAACCCCGATGAGGTCGTGGCGATCGGCGCCGCAATCCAAGCCGGAGTCTTGGTGGGAGAAGTCAAAGACATCCTTTTACTCGATGTCACCCCGCTGTCGCTGGGAATCGAGACCAAAGGCGGCGTCGCCACCAAGCTGATCGAGCGAAACACGACGATCCCGACGAAGCGCAGCGAGATATTCACTACCGCTGAGGACAATCAGACGCAAGTCGAAGTCCACGTCCTCCAGGGCGAACGCGAGATGGCTGCTTACAATAAGACCTTGGGTCGATTCCATCTTATTGGTATCCCTCCCGCCCCGCGCGGTATTCCGCAGGTAGAAGTGGCTTTCGATATTGACGCCAACGGCATAGTCAATGTCTCGGCCAAAGATATGGGAACCGGGCAAGAACAGAAGATCACCATCACCGCCAGCGCCGCGCTTGGCGAAGAGGATATCGACCGGATGGTCAAAGAGGCCGATTCGCACGCGGAGGAAGACAGCAAACGCAAGGAAGAGGCTGAGGCGAGGAATACGGCCGACAACCTCGTCTATACGACCGAGAAGACCGTCAAGGACGTCGGAGACAAGGTCAGCGAAGAAGACCGCGCCAGTATCGAGGAGTCATTGAACGAGACCAAGGAAGCACTCAAGGGCGATGATGTCGAAGTCATCAAGTCGTCGACCGAGAAGCTATCCCAAGAGGCTCACAAGCTGGCGGAAGTCGTCTACCAACAAGCGCAAGCTGACCAGGAAGGCGCGGGCGGCGAAGGGTCGGAGCAAGAGGATCAAGGCCCTAAGGAAGATGAGGTCATCGACGCGGAAGTCGTTGATGAGGAAGAAGCGCAATAGGTTTAGTTAAGGAGAATTCTCTTGATTGATGACGATAAACCAGACGAACTTGAGAACGAGGAGGAAGTCGCGTTCGCGGACGAGGTAATCGAAGACGAACCGGTCGATGCCGAGGAGTTGCGGGCCGAACTTGATAAGTCCCGGGCAGAGGCGACCGAGTACCTCGATAGTCTGCAGCGCTTCAAAGCGGAGTTTGAGAACTTTCGTAAGCGGATGCTCCGCGAGCAGAGCGAGTTCTTAAAGCTGGCCTCGCAGGGCGTTATTGGCGAGGTCTTGCCCGTCATCGACAATTTCGAGCGGGCGCTCGACCATGAAGGCCACGGCGATCAGTTCGATGATTACCAAGACGGCATGAAACTCGTCCACGATCAATTACTGGAAGCGTTGGCGAAAGAGGGGCTTACCCCGGTCGAGCCCATCGGGCAGCCTTTCGATCCGAATTTGCACGCCGCTGTCATGCAGGAGGAGAGCGGCGAGTATCCCGAAGGGACGGTCCTTAGGGTTCTAGAGAAGGGCTATATCCTGCATGACCATATCATCAGGCACGCGAAGGTGAGCGTCGCGAAGTAGCGAGCGGTATGTAAAATGAGCGCTGGAAAGATCAAGGACTATTATAAAGCTCTGGGCGTCGGACGAAACGCGGACCAGAAGGAGATCAAGAACGCCTATCGAAAGCTGGCCCGCAAGCACCACCCGGACGCCAACCCCAATGACAAGAAGGCGGAGGACCGCTTCAAGGATGTCTCCGAGGCATATGATGGGCTCGGCAACGATAAGAAGCGGACCGAATATGATCAGCCACGGGAGTACTTCGCGGCCGGCGGTCCGGGAGCGGGCGGCGGCTGGGCCGGGGCCGGCGGGGCCGGCGGTCCGGGAGCGGGCGGTTGGCAGGATGTCTACTCCGGAGGCGGAGGTGGGGCCGGCGGGTTCGGCTCAGTCTTCGAGGACCTCTTTGGCGGCCGCGGCGGTCAGGCAAGTCCAGCGGCCAAGGGCGAGGATCTTTCTTATACGCTGACGCTTGGTTTCCGCGAGGCTTTCGAAGGTACGACTAAGCGCATCAAGATCGATCGGCGGCAGACCTGTTCGACCTGTTCAGGGGCTGGGGCCAAGCCCGGTTCTCAAGTCACGACATGCGAGACATGCGGCGGCCGGGGCGCGGTCGCCCAGAATCAGGGATTCTTCAGCATCAAGCAAGCCTGTCCGACCTGCGGCGGTGAAGGCACGGTCGTCAAGGAGCGTTGCCGCACTTGCGGCGGGGCCGGCACGCTGCCCGAGGCGAAGACGATCACGGTCAACATCCCGGCGGGTATGAAAAGCGGCGGGAAGCTCAAGTATCGCGGCCAAGGCCAGGCCGGGCACCGGGGAGCGGCGGCCGGGGACCTCTTTATGATCGCCCAGGTACGCGATCATCCGATATTCAAGCGGGCCGGCAATAACGTTCATATCGATCTACCGCTCAGTTTCACCGAGGCCGCGCTGGGGGCCACAGTCCGGGTGCCGACGGTCGGCGGGACAGTCGGCCTGAGGATACCGCCCGGGACGCAGAACGGGCAGACCTTTCGCGTCAAAGGCAAAGGTTTCCCCAAGTCGCGCGGTGGCACGTCCGGCGATCTGCTGGCCAAGGTGCAGATCGAGGTGCCAAAGGAGCTCAAGCCGGACGAACGCGAGCTGCTGGCGCGATTGGCTGAGAAATCGAAGATAGACCCCCGGGCGCAAGTGATGGCGCGAGCTCAGGAGCAATGAGGTGATCATGACGGCGAAGCGTAACAATCCAGACAAAGAGAAACCGGTCTACATGATCAGCGTGGCCGCTAGACTGACCGGGATGCACCCCCAGACTTTGCGGATCTACGAGCGCAAAGAGCTGGTGTCGCCCGGGCGGACAGCCAAAAGAACCAGGCTCTATTCCGAGGGCGATATCGACCGGCTAAAGTATATTCAGCAATTGACCCAAGATGCCGGGGTCAACTTGGCCGGAGTGAAAATAATCATGGAGTTACAGAAAAAAGTGGAGGGTATCGAGAAGACAATCGTGGCGATGGAGGCTGAGATGGTCGAAGCACAACGGCGTATGGATAAGGAAATAAAGCAAGCGTCTAACCGGCGACGCTACGATCTCGTCCTGGTCCCGAAGGCGCGCCAATTAGTGCGCCGCATCGTGCTGGACGGTGACGTCGAATGAACATGGAGCAATTCACGGTCAAGGTGCAAGAGGCCTTGGCTGCCGCGCAGGTAACAGCCCAAGAATTTGATAACCAGCAGTTGGAGCCGGTCCATCTGCTCCAGGCGCTGCTGACGCAACAGGATGGTTTGACACCGAAGATCATTCAAAAGCTCGGGGCGAATGTGGCGGCCCTGACCGAACAGGTCGAGAGCGAGATCCGCAAGCTGCCCAAGGTGACCGGGGGCAATACGCAGCCCTACCCGGCGGCCGCGTTAACCAAGGTCCTGCAAACTGCGACCCGTGAGGCGAAGCAGCTCAAGGATGAGTACGTCAGCTCCGAGCATATCCTCATCTCGCTCGCGGAGAGCGGCACGCCCGCGGGAGCGCTGCTCGTTGAGGCCGGTGTCACTAAGCAGGAGATATATAACACGCTCGTCGCTATTCGCGGCTCGCAGCGGGTGACCGACCCTAATCCGGAGGAAAAGTATGAGGCTCTCGAGCGCTTCGGGCGCGATCTGAGCGCCTCAGCCGAGCAAGGTCAGCTGGACCCGGTCATCGGTCGCGACGATGAGATCCGCCGGGTTATCCAGGTCTTGTCCCGGCGGACGAAGAACAATCCCGTTCTCATCGGGGAACCCGGGGTCGGAAAGACCGCTATCATCGAAGGACTGGCGCAAAGGATAGTCAGCGGGGATGTCCCCGACGGGCTTAAAGAGAAGAAGGTTATCTCGCTTGATATCGGCTCATTGGTGGCCGGAGCCAAGTATCGGGGCGAGTTCGAAGACCGCTTGAAAGCAGTTTTGAAAGAAGTGACGGACGCCGACGGACGCATCATCCTATTCATCGATGAGCTTCATACGATCGTCGGCGCCGGCGGGGCGGAAGGGGCTGTCGATGCCTCGAATATGCTCAAACCGGCTTTAGCTCGAGGAGAGCTGCGGGCTGTCGGAGCGACGACGCTCGACGAATACCGCAAGCATATCGAAAAAGACGCCGCCCTCGAACGTCGCTTCCAGCCAGTCGTCGTCGGCGAACCCTCGGTCGAGGATACTGTGGCGATCCTGCGCGGTCTCAAAGAGCGCTACGAGGTCCACCACGGGGTGCGGATAACCGATGCCGCCCTGCTGTCGGCCGCCCTCATGTCGGACCGCTATATAGCCGATCGCTTCCTGCCGGACAAAGCGATCGACTTGATCGACGAGGCGGCTTCGCGATTGCGTATCGAGATCGACAGTATGCCGACGGAGATCGATGAAGTAGATCGCCGCATCAAAAAGTTGGAAATCGAGAAGACCGCTCTCGCCAAAGAGAGCGATAAGAGCTCCCGGGAGCGCCTGGCCAAGATCGAGCAAGAGCTTTCCGAACTCGGCGAGCAGGAAAAAACGATGAAGATGCAATGGATGAGTAAGAAAGATGCGATCTCTAAGATATCGGCGCTCAAAGAGAAGATAGAAGCGGCCAAGATAGAAGAGACGCAGGCCGAACGCTCCGGGGACCTGGCAAAAGCGGCGAAATTACGCTACGGCGATCTACTGGACCTGGAGAAGGACTTGACCATTGAGAACGACAACCTGAGGCGTCTTCAGGCGGACCAGCAGATGCTCAAAGAAGAGGTCGACGCCGATGACATCGCTGAGGTCGTCGCGAAGTGGACCGGGATACCGGTGACCCGTCTTCTCGAAGGTGAGATAGCCAAATTGATGGAGATGGAGGCGCGCCTCGGGCAAAGGGTCGTCGGACAAGAGGAGGCCTTGGGCGCGGTCGCCAATGCTATCCGGCGGGCGCGGGCCGGCTTGGGCGATCCCGACCGCCCCATAGGCTCGTTCATCTTTTTAGGGCCGACCGGCGTCGGTAAGACCGAGTTGGCCAAGGCGCTGGCCGAGTTCCTCTTCGATGACGAGCAGGCCATGATCCGCATCGATATGAGCGAGTATATGGAGAAACATTCGGTGGCCCGATTGGTCGGTGCGCCGCCCGGCTACGTCGGGTTCGAGGAGGGCGGCCAGCTGACTGAAGCTGTCAGGCGCCGTCCGTATTCCGTTCTGCTTCTCGACGAGATCGAGAAAGCCCACACAGATGTTTTCAATCTACTCTTGCAGATACTCGACGACGGCCGGTTGACCGACGGTCAAGGACGGACCGTTGATTTTCGGAATACGGTCATCATCATGACCTCGAACGTCGGCAGTCAGTGGATATATGAGTTGGCCGGCGACCAAGAGGAGATGCGCCGCCGCATCAATGAAGCTTTGCGCGCCCAGTTCCGACCGGAGTTTCTCAACCGCATCGACGAAGTCGTCATCTTCAACGGACTGACCATCGAAGAGATAACCAAAATAGTCGATATTCAAATGGAGCTGCTCGGACAGAGGCTGTCTGAACGGAAGGTCCAATTCGAGCTGTCCGATGCCGGGCGGGAATTCCTGGCGCTGGAAGGCTTTGATCCTATTTACGGGGCCCGGCCCTTGAAGCGGGTCATCCAGCGTAAAGTGCAGGACCCGTTGGCCTTAAAGATCCTCGACGGCGATGTCCCGGAAAATAGCCTGGTGTTGGTCGACACCAAGGACGGGCAGGTGACGTTCGAGATCACGCCCGATGATACCGATAGGTGACAATATACCGACCGAACGTTTCCCGTTCGTCACTGTCACGCTCATCGCGGTCAATCTCATCGTCTTCTTTTATGAGCTCAGTCTGGGCTCGGAGCTGGCGGGCTTCTTCTCCGCCAACGGAGTCATACCGCAAGGCGTGCGGATAGAGGCATTCGCGGCCGACCCGCGCGAATTATCGGCCCGCTTCGCCAGTTCCCTTTTTATTCACGGGGGCTGGCTTCATCTCGGTGGGAACATGCTCTATTTGTGGATCTTCGGCGACAACGTCGAGGACCGTCTCGGGTCGATGAGATTCTTGGCCTTCTATTTGCTGTCCGGATTCCTGGCTACCGGCGTCTTTGTGCTCTCTGCTCCCGACTCGGCCGAGACCGTGGTCGGCGCCAGCGGCGCGATCGCCGGCATA
>JAUWIO010000260.1 GCA_030605305.1 Actinomycetes bacterium | reverse complement strand
GCGATCGTCCCGGCTATCTCGTGTCCCAGGATAAGCGGCGCCCGGTGGATCCGATACCACTCCAGGACATCAGTCCCGCAGATGCCGCTGGCTTCGACTTTGATCAGCAATTCGCCCGGGCCGATATCCGGACGGGGGCGTTCTTCTATTCGGACGTCGCTGTTCTTATAGTAAACCGCTGCGCGCATGTCAGGTTTTGATGCCTTTTTCTTCAAAGGCGACGACGCGGTTACGTCCGCCCGCCTTGGCCAGGTATAGGGACTGGTCCGCCTGGTGAACCAAATCGCGCGGGGAGGTCGACTTGTCGGGGATGACACAGGCGACTCCCAGGCTGATGGTGGTATTAGGGCTTATCTCTGAGGCCGGGTGAGCTATCCCGATCTCTTCGACCCGGGCCCGAAGCGTCTCGGCCACCTCTTGGCCGCCGGGCAAATCGGTCCCGGGGAGGACGGCAACGAATTCTTCTCCACCATATCTAGCCACTAGATCACCAGGTCGTTTCAGGGCTTCGGCGACGACGGCCGCTATGGCTTTGAGGCATTCGTCTCCGGCTTGGTGCCCGAGGCTGTCATTGAACGCCTTGAAAAAATCGATGTCCACCATGATGACCGTGACCGGGGCCGAATCCCGCAGCCCGCGGCGCCATTCGTTTTCCAAAAACTCATCGAAATTGCGACGATTGGACACTCCGGTCAGGCCGGCGATCGACGAGAGCCGGTACAGTTGTCTATTCGCCTTCTCCAGTTCCTTTGCTTCTTCCTCAACGAGATCGACGGTCGGGCGAAAAACCAAGTAGCAGATGAGCAGGAGAGCGGTCAGCGTGACCACCAGGATGCCGAGGGCGATGTATCGCAGCTGTCCGATATCCCGGCGGCTTTGGGCGGCGTGGGCCGATACGACCTTGTTGAACGAGGTTAGCAGGGCCGGCGCCGTTCTTTGCAGGGCCGCCGCGTGGGTGTTGCCGGGACGCAGCTCCGAGGCGTCAGCCGCCACCAGCGAATCGGCGTGATCGAGATAGTTCTTTGTCTTCTCTCTTAGCAAAGTCGGCTTTTCCAGGTAGAGAGATCGGATATCCGCCGACCGTAGTTCGGGCAAGACGTGGCTTTCAGGGGGGCTGAGGACGGTCCCGCCGTAAAAGAGAGCGTCGGCCGAGGCCTCCATCAGCTCACTGGCATCTTCAAGGTCTGAGCGAAGAACGTCTCGCTCGACGTCATTCGTTGCGTGGATCAGGGCCATGCCCGTCAACGCGATCTTTTGCGAGAGCATGCGTTGCCGGCCGCTGACATTGAC
Source organism: Actinomycetes bacterium (assembly GCA_030605305.1). Classification (GTDB taxonomy): domain Bacteria; phylum Actinomycetota; class Aquicultoria; order CAJVYJ01; family JAUVQD01; genus DAOUYN01. The sequence continues at coordinate 786 of JAUWIO010000260.1, read as the reverse complement.
GACGTCGGCGGCGGTCAGTTGGGTTTTGATCAGTTGCTGCAGGGTCAGGAAAGAGATAATCGATAGAATAGCAACCAAGCCGATAGCGAGTTGATACTGGCGCGTGAGCGTCGTGGTTCTCATCTTCGCCCAGCTCCCTTCTGCCGACCTTTGTGCCGGTCAAAACGTCACGTTATCTTATCACTTATCGACCGGATCATGTCGCTCTTCCATAGGAAACTCGGACTATCTAGCTCCGTCGATGCGAACCCTTGTGCGATTGCTTGTTAGGCGCGAGTCGAATCTGCCTCAATCGACCCGGAACTGTCCCATCATCCCGGCGTCTTCATGTTCGAGCATGTTGCAGTGGTAGGCGAAGAGGCCGCGCTCCGTGAAGTCGACGATCAATCGGACAGTATCATCGCCATGTAGAAAGATCGTGTCTTTCCACCCTTGTTCGTTCGCCGCCGCTCCCCGCCCATTGCGTTCTAAGACCTGAAACCGGGCGCCCTGGATATGAAACGGGTGAGATGAGAAGTTCTCGCCTCGACGGACCGGATTCGATATTTCCCAGATCTGTGTGGTTCCCGCTTTCGCCCGCGCATCGATCCGCTCTAGATCGAAGCTCCGGCTGTTGATCATTAGGTTGGGTTCGCCGGGGGCGGCCACGGCGCTCGACAACTCAAACTTCATGGTTTTTGCCGCCCGGCGGGGGTCGAGCCTAGGGATGGCGGCCAACCGCTTGGGGATATCGGGGCCGTCCTTGCCTTCGGCCGTCCCGGCTATTTTAACTAGGCTGAACTCGGG
>JAUWIO010000225.1 GCA_030605305.1 Actinomycetes bacterium | reverse complement strand
TCTTTTATCACGCAGGTGATCAAGGCGCATCCGGTCGTCGGTCTCGGGCGCGAGCTGGCCCGGAACCCATTTTACGGCCCGCAGGCGCAAGAGACTTCGTAGGGCTCAAGAGATCTTGTAGCGGTCTCAGGTATTCGGGCGCAGCCAGTCGACGTTGAGGTTCTCGAAGAAGAGGAAGCCGAACATCAGGCCGAAGATGACAACGGCTGCGACTACGAGTACGACCGCCGGCGGTATTCCTGCTTTACGCGTGCTTTTCTTGTCGCTCTTTTCCATTTAGATCATCTCTTTCGGACATTTGACATAACGTATCGATTCTATCATGCGCCGGCCAGTGAACCCCCTAAGACGATCGCTCCCACCCGGACGACCGTTGTGAGGACCCAAAAGCCCCCGACCACCAATAGGGCTTTGTTCCGGTCGTGTTTGTAGACGGCCGTGAGCCCGACTACACCTAAAACCACGCTCCAAAGAATAAAGAGGTCGATTCCCGCCAGGAGACCGCCGAGAGCGTTCGCCCTGTCATCTAAAGGCAGAAGGGCGCTCGCCCCTTCGGCCATCGGTTCCCCGGTAATACCGGCGACGACCCCGCCGAGGAAGTTTCGTATGGCCAGAGGGGCCGAGCTATACATGACAACGCTGAGCGCCCCGACGAAATCGGCCCGCCCGCCCAGCGAGGTCCCGCCGAGATGGTAGAGCCCGCTCTTGATGGCCAGACCGAAGATCGTGACCACCAGGGCGCTGAAGGCGGCGAAGATCACGATGACGGGGGATTCCATGAAGTCCTTGGCGCTTTCAAGTTGCCCCGGCGGCATTTGATCGGCCCGCTTTTCGAGTTCGACCAAGGCCTGTTCCGTCTGGGCCGGAGTACTCATGACCGTGAAAAAGCCGACGCCCAAAAGGACCACCAGGACCGCGGCCACCCAACGGGGTTTTTCCGCCAGCCTCTCGAAGACCGCTCGCGGGCGCCATAGAACCTGAAAGAAATCAGCCAATGCCGTCAAAATTCCTCCGTGATCGGGACCTGTCTCTAATCATGCCGCAAGGCGTCAAGCGGGTTGAGCCTGGAAGCCCGCAGGGCCGGGTAGATGCCTGATATGACCCCGATGACGGCCGCGAAGACCATGGCGAATGTGGCCAACCACCAGGGGACGATGAAGCTGAGTATCTGCGCGTCGGCGCCGGCGCCGGCCTGGCTCATATAGAATCCGGTGATGAGCCCCAGGACTTTTGCCGTCAGCCAGCCAAAGACGACACCGGCTGCGCCGCCAAGTATGCCGATGGTTGCGGCTTCTCCCAGGAAGATCTTCATGACATCCGTGTTGGAGGCGCCGACGGCCTTCATGATGCCGATCTCGCGGGTCCGCTCATATATAGACATGATCATCGTGTTGATGATCCCGATGGAGGCGACGATCAAGGCGACCGCTCCGATGGCCCCCAGTATTGCCTGGAGGACCAAAAAGAAGGAGTTCAACCCGTCCAACTGGGCCTTGGCGCTGAATGTTCCGACCCCGAGCTCTTGGAGGGCCGCTTCGACTTTGGGCACATCCTCGACTGTCGTCGCCAGGACGCGCAGGCCGTCATAGCCCTCTCTTTTCAGGTGGTTCGTCTGCCCCGATTGCCATTCGAAGAGCTCGGAGGCCGTCTCTAGCGGCATATAAATAGTGTTGTAGTCTTCAAAAGCGCTGCGGCTCTTGAGTTGCCCGACGGTCCGCACTCGGAACCGCCTTTCTTCCTCGCCGAATTCGGTCCGGCGTGAGAGGAGCAGTTTGGCCCGTTCTCCCAGGACCGGGACGGACACTTTCGAGGCTGGTTTGGCCTGGGCAAGACGGTCCCCGATCTTGGCGGCGGCGATGATGTTTTTGGCGCGGTTGTTCGCCGGCCACCGGCCGGCCTCTAGCTTCAGGTCGAACGGATCATCGGCATCGAAACCCGTGATATTAACGTCCGCTTCTTTTCCTCCCAAAGTGAGCTTGGCGGGAAATGAGACCCGGGGCAAGACGCGTTCCACGCCGTCGATCTCGGCGATCTCCTCGGCCAAGTCCGGCGTAAGCGGAGTCTTCTCCGAGTTGCCGGGAGCAAAAGGCCCTGATTCGCCGAACGCCGCCGGGAAGACCTCTATCGCTGTCGCTGAACCGAAGACGGACATCAGTTGCGCCGAGATACCCTGTTGCATTCCGACCCCAAGGGAGACCATGGTGACGATCGCGGTGGTGCCGACCAATACCCCCACCGCGGTCAATGAGGCCCGCAGTTTCATGCGGTTTAGGTTGGCCAGGATGATCCGGATAAGATCGCGGTTGGTCACCGGCTACTCTCCGGATCCGATCCCGAGTAAGGCCCGGAAGAAGCGGGCGATGGCGCCGAAGACACCGCCGGATTCTTCGGACTTTTCATTCTTGATGGCCGAGACCTTTGGTGCGACCTCGATCGTTTGCCTCAGGTCGCGCTCTTGGTTGTAGTCGTCGCGATAGGTTAATTTTACGGACAAATAGCGGGCCAGGCTCGAACCCGCGCGAGCGACGATCTCGAACTGCTCGCTGTCGCCTCCGTCGAGAGGACCGATGAAGTAGCCG
>JAUWIO010000291.1 GCA_030605305.1 Actinomycetes bacterium | reverse complement strand
TGGCGGCTTTCCACGTCTCAAGGCGGTCTCTGAACTGCTGGTCTTCTCGATTCACTACCAGCGTGCCCAAGGCCCCGGCGATGATGACCCCGACAACGACAAGGGCGGCCAGTCGTCTGCCTGAGATCATCTTCTTTCGATAAATATGAAGTAGTCCATGGGCCCCCAGGATAACCGCGCCGCTCAACCAAGCGCCCGCCGACTGCGTAGCCCAGATCCCGCCGACGATCGCGATCGCGGCGATCGATCCGAAAAGCCGGGTCCTCCGGTCATCCTCGCCGGCCAGAGCCAAGGCGATAGGCACGCTCATGACGAGGAACACGCCGACCATATTGGGATTGCCAAAAGTAGAGTATCCGGCCTGGCCGAACTTGAATTTCAGATCAGCGGGGAAGGTCGCTCCCAAAGCCTGGGCTATCCCTATCAGGCTGACGAGCAGCGCGGCCAACGAGATCGCTTGAAATAATAGAGTCACGCGTTCCCGCGACCAGCGGACCTTCGCGGCCGCCAGAAAGAAAGCGAAAACCGGTAAATACGTGATGACGCCGAACAGGCGGTTCCGCAAACCAAAAACGCTGGTCGGGATATGCACGGAGGTCACGCCGGCCAAGACGACCAAGCCGAAGAAGGCGGCCGCTAAATAGAGTCCCGGACCGGGGGCGAGCCGAAATCGGCCCCGAAGCAGGTCCACCGCTATGAATAGCAGCACCGCGGCGCCGGTGACGCGAAGAAAAGTGGCTTTCCCGATAGCAAAGACGTCATAGGTAAATGGGGCTAGATCAAGGGCAGCAAGAAGATGGTTGCCGCCAATAATAGAAAAAGACGCCCGTCAGCCCCCCGGACGGCCGCGGCCATATCTCTTTCTTGCTTAATCATACTTATATCACTTTATCTCTGAACTGACGGACAGGGCAATCCATCCCTTTATCTTTGCACCGATGGGAAAAGCGATTCATCCGTATGGGGCAGGAAGAGGGCCGACATATACTTGTCCATAAAGGTGTTGTCGGCGCTCAACTCCAAGTAGCTCATGCCCCGGGTTATGTTGGCGGAGCGGGCCAGGATGTCGCGGGAGACAGCGGCCTTCGCCGAACCCAAAAGCGAGCAGTTACCGACGAACTTGAACTTCTCGACAGGCAGATCGGGGAGGAGGCCGATGGCGATGGCTTCCTCGATTTTTATGTAGTTTCCGAAACTCCCCGCTATCATCACTTCCTCTATATCGGCCAGCGCGACACCGACGCTGTCGGCCAGGGTGGTGATACCGGCGTAGACGGCCGCTTTGGCCCGCATCAGATTATCCACATCGACTTCAGTGATGACGATATCCCGATCGACCCCGGCGACTTTCTCCCAAACGACCACGAATTCCCAGCCATACTCACCTTCGCGGACCCGGTTCGTGGAGAGATCTTTATTAAATTTGCCTCGTTTGTCAATGACGACGCCCTTGAAGAGCTCAGCTACGCTATCGATAAGACCGGAGCCGCAGATACCCAGCGGCAACTTGCCGCCTATAGTAGTGAAGACCGTCTCGAAAGTATCCGGCTCAATGGAAACGCGCTCGATGGCCCCGTCAATACTGCGGATACCATCTTTGACCCCGGCCCCTTCGAAAGCAGGCCCGGCCGAGCACGAGCACCCCATCAACCACT
>JAUWIO010000255.1 GCA_030605305.1 Actinomycetes bacterium | reverse complement strand
CTTCTATCGAGATGGTCGAGACGGGCCTTAAGCCACTCGGTTTCGTTCTCGTGCAACCCTTTTAACGACACGGGGGCTTCCATGGCCCGCATCTTATCGATCGCATCGCTCAGTTTCTGTCGATAGGTCTCACCGACGGCCGCTTCATCCCCGGCCACCGGCGCCAAGTAGTAGGCTTGGCGGACCTCGCTTTCCCCGGCGAGCAAATCACTGACCTGCTTAAAATAGTCGAGGTCCCGGTCGAGACCGGTGTAGAACGAGCGTGAGGCTTGAAGGTAAGCTTCGAGGGTTTCGCCCAGGTCCCGGTCACTTCCAGTCCACTCGACGCCGTCCAGGCGGGCCTCCATCGAGTCCAACCTAGCTGTGGCCAAGCGATGGCCGTCCCCGACCATATCGAGGAGGCCGGAGCTCCCTGTGGATATCTCCTCATACTTAAATCTCGACCCCTCAACGCCATACCAATTGACGGCCTCCAGCTCCCGGGCCGACCCTTCGAGATCACGCGCCAGCTGTCGATATTCTTCAGTAGTCAGGGGGTCGCCGTAACCGCCAAGCGCACACCCAAAAACGCCGAATGACACCAGCAGGCCGACCGCGATCAGCTTCAAAACGGTGTCCATCTTCATCGGTCTAAAAGAACTTTCTAATGAAGAATAGAAGGATCATGACTGAGATGACGACGATCGCCCCGGTCAATGCGATAAATGCCATCGGTGAGTTTTGCAGCGGCAACTCGACATTCATGCCGTAGAGGCCGCTGATAATATTGGGGACCATCAATACAACCGTCACGGAAGTCAGCAACTTCATGATGCTGTTCAGGTTGTTGGTCATGATCGTCGAATAAGCATCGCGAATATTGACGATGTTCTTGAGGTTGGATTTACAGATCTCGGTGAGCTGGAGGTTATCAAGAGACAGATCTTCAACAAGGTCCTTATCCTCTTCGAAGAGACGCACAAACCGTCCCGTCAAAATACTATTGAGAACATTGCGCGTTGGTATTAATACCGACAGGAAGTTGTTCAAAACCTCCTCGTGGGCCACGAGCTGGATTATGTCCTGGTTCGTGATTTTCTCGAGTTTGATGCGGCTGCTCTTGACCTGCCTGATTATCCGGGTGAGATGCTGATTGTACGCCGAGTTTACCTCCGAAAAGAGCTGAAGAAAGAGCTTCGTTTTTTGCGTGGTAAAGAACTCAAGCTTCTCCTCCAAAAAGCGATCGATATTTGGAAAGCGTTTGCTGGAAACCGTGATAAAGAAGTCTCGCCCGAGCACGAAGAGGACCGGAATAGTGACGATATGCAAGCCGGCCTCGATCGGAAACTGAGTATATATAAAGGTAGCGCTATCTTCGATCTCGATGCGCGGCACCTCATAGAAATCGATAGCATCCTTGAGCAGGCCTAGGTCGATGGAAAATCGGCCGGCAACATCCGCAAGCTCTTCCTCGGTCGGACTCTCCACCATCACCCAAGCGCCGGACTCGAAATGGGCAAGCTCCCGGAGATTGCTTTCTTTTAATGTCTTTATGAATACGCGGATCATGGCGCGCTCCCTTTTTGCTGCAATGGCTAACGCTTTAGCTTACAACCAAACGACGCTCTTTTCCAGAATTAAAAAGAGCCGACGGTCTGCCGCCGGCCCCTTTTCTCATTACATTCGCGCCAAGCACGCTATTTGTTACGGTCGTACCCTCTACCGCCGCCGCGGCCGCCCTTATCGCGGCCGGTGGTCCTATCGGTCGGCACATAGCCGAGCAAGGCCATCTCGCGGGCCCGCTTGATACCGACTGCCAAGTCGCGCTGGTGTTGCGCGCAAGTGCCGGTGATCCGACGCGGGCGTATCTTGCCCTTGTCGCTCATGTAGCGGCGCAGGCCATGCGTGTCTTTGTAGTCGATATACTCGGTCTTATCTTTGCAAAAGCTACAAAACTTCCGCTTTGGTTTACGCTGATAATCAGATGCCATGTCTCACTCCTTTGGTGCTTCGTTAGAACGGGATGTCGTCGCCAAGGTCTATCTCCTCGACCGGGCTGCTCTCGGTTTTGCCAGCGCCACTCGGAGCTCCCTGGCTCCGCTGGCCGGCGCCTTGACCGCCGCCCTGGCCTTGCCCCCTACCCAAGCACTGAACATTCTCGGCGACT
>JAUWIO010000003.1 GCA_030605305.1 Actinomycetes bacterium | reverse complement strand
GTCACAGCCGCCATGACACCGGCAAAGGCGAAAGTATGTAGTCCGAGACCGTAGATGCCGATTTTTGGCCCATGCGCGGCGTTGGACTCTGCCAGCGGCGCGACGTTGGTCAGACTCAGGGACCCCCGCGCTAACCCCAGGACCAGGGCGGCCCCGGCTATCCAGATGATATTGGGCGCGACGGCAAAGACGACGAAGGCCGCTCCGGCGCCGCCGAAACCGATAAGCCTCATTTGCAGGTGCGTTAGGCGGCGGAAACGCTCGGCCCCGGCGCACCGCATCAAGGCGTAGCCGGCCCCCTGGAGGCTGATGACGAAGGCCGCGGCCCCCACGCCCAGGTCGAGTTTTCTGATGATCAAAAGGGTCACGAAGGGGGAGAAGGTGCTGATCGTGGCGGCGCATATCCCTTCTAGGGCGGCTGCCCCCATCAACGGACGGTCGGTTACCAAGTGTTTTATCTGCGATGCGTCCGTCTTGCTAGCGGACTCACGCCTGGCGCCGAAGAGCCGACCTGAAGTCAAAGAATACGCGGGTAAGCCTTGGGTGCACCATACGGCCGCGATCACCTTGAAGGCGGCCGGGTGTCCGAACGAGCGCATCACGTAGCCGGCGACGAGCGGGCCGATCAGAGACATGCCTATCGTCCAAGCCCCTTTGTTCCAGCCGGCCCGTTTGGCGCCCATCTTTTCGAGTCGATTGAAGAAGGCGGTGTTCGCGGCGGCACTATTAAAGGAGCCCAAGGCGCCTATCAAGAGAACGACCGGGAGCAAGTATATCGGCTTCGGGAGTAGCGGGATCGTGGCGATCACCGCGCCCATGCCGATCGAACTGAAGATGAAGAGCCGGCGCGAACCGAATCTTTCCGCCATGAATCCGGCCGGCAGGACCGTTACCAAGAGGCCTAGTATCAAAGCTGTCTGAATAGCGCCGATGAGCCACGTCTTCGCGTGCAGGCTGACCGCGTAGACAGGCAGGACCAAGGCGGCCATCCCGAAGGCGGATCCGGCCAGAAAAAACGCGGCCAGAAAGCCGATGAGCTGATGTTGTCCCTGCAGGCCTCGCGGCAGGCGGGAGCTTATATGTTTACCAGTGTTTGACACGGATTGGCGAGTGTAACAAACACAGGTGTCAAATCAATGGGTTTTGGGTATTTTCTTAGGTTTTCTTCCAGCTCAAGCCGCTAAACGCGGGCCAACAGCATAACGGCAAAGGTGCGCTCGGGATTGGTGAAGACTTGACGGCTCTCGAGCCCGAAGCCCTTTAGGTAGGGCTGGACCTCGTCTATCCGAAATTTGCGGCTGATCTCCGTCATTATCAGCTCATCCTCTTCGATAGTGACCCGGTGGTCTAGCGACTCGATGTGTATTTGTTGGGCCGTCGTGAACTTGCCGAATATCTCGACTCGATTATGGTCTGGACTGTATCGGGCGACATGTTTGATAGTGTCGACATCGATCGAAGCCCCTAAGTCGCGGTTGATGCGGGCAAATATATTCTTTGTGAATTCAGCGCTATAGCCGGCGGCGTCGTTGTAAGCGGCATGGAGGGCATCGGTGTCTTCGTTGGTATCGACGCCGAGTAGGCAAAAATCCCCGGGGTTGAGGCTGGAACTGATCTTCCACCAGAATTCTGTGGCCTCGACGGCGTCGAGGTTGCCCACGTTACTGCCTAAGAAAAGAAAGACTAGCGGTGAGAAGGAATGGAGGAGATGGAAGGCGTCCTCGTATGAGCCGTGAAAGGAGTCGACCGTTGCCAGCGGCGCGGTCTTAGCCAGTTCAGACTCGGCTTGCTCCAGGATGGAATCACTGATATCTACCGGGATATATCTGACGCCGCCGAAGCGATGGGCGTAGGCGTTGAGTAATATCTGCGTCTTGGTCGAGTTACCGGAGCCGAATTCTATCAGCGCCGCCGAACCGGTCAGGCGGGCGATCTCGTCGGCGGCATCGAGCAAGATGGCCCGCTCGACGCGGGTCAAGTAATATTCGGGTTGCTCACAGATCAGCTCGAAAAGACGGCTGCCATGGTCGTCGTAGATATAGCGGCAATCGAGCGATCGGGGTGTATTGCTTAGCCCGCGGATCACGCTGTGCGCGAAGTCTAGGTCACTCATATTCTTATCGGCAAGGCACGAACCGCACAGAGTCGGCCGCTTCCCTGACTAATTCCTCCAGTGCTTTGATGGTCTGGGCTATCTCTTCGGCCGTATTGCCGGTTCCAAGCGAGAACCGTAGCGCGCAATGGGCTTCGTCTTCCGTCAGGCCTAGAGCCAAAAGGGCATGCGACGGATCCGGTGAGCCCGACTTGCAGGCCGAACCTGATGAGAGGGCGATCCCGAGGCGGTCGAGCTTAAAGACCACCGACTCGCCGCGGAAGCTAGGGAGAGTGATATTGAGGGTATTGGGCAGTCTTTGTGATTGTGAGCCGTTCACCATGGCCTTGGGCACCAATTGTAGCGCGCTGCTCTGAAGCCGGTCTCGAAGCGCCGCGACATCGTTCATTTTCGGCAGGCGCCTCAAGGCCAGGTCGGCCGCGGCCGCAAAACCGATGATGCCGGGAACGTTCTCAGTCCCCGCTCGTAAGCCCGCCTCTTGTTTGCCGCCGCCGATAAGCGCCTCGATCGTCACGCCGCGTTTGACGAATAGGGCTCCGACACCTTTGGGACCGTGGATCTTATGGGCGGAGATGGTCAAGAGGTCAACGCCGAGACTGGCGACGTCTATCGGTATCTTGCCGAAGGCCTGGACCGCGTCGGTATGAAAGAGCGCCCCGCGCTCTTTGGCTATAGCCGCTAGTTCAGCTATCGGTTGGATCGTCCCGGTCTCGTTGTTGGCGGTCATGATCGAAACGAGTGTCGTGTCGGGGCGTAACGCTGCTTCGAGGTCTTTGGGCAAAACGAAGCCCTCGCGGGTCACCGGTAGGTATGTGACTTCAAAGCCCCGCTCCTCCAGACCCCGACAGGCAGCCAAGACAGCCGGATGTTCGACCGCGGAAGTGATGATATGTCTACCCTTGTCTCGGTAGGCGGAGGCGGTCCCCTTGATGGCGAGGTTGTCGGCTTCTGAGCCGCCCCCTGTCAAGATCAGCCGTCTCGCCGTCGTGTTGACGGCGCGGGCCAATACTCTTCGGGCCGACTCGACCGCTTCATGGGCCTGGGCGCCGAGACTATGGATACTGGACGGGTTTCCGTACTGCTCACGCAGGAACGGCTCCATTGCCGCCAGGGCCTCAGGATCGAGGGCGGTTGTGGCATTGTGGTCTAAATATATAGTGTGCCTTGTCTGCGGCTCCCGGATAGTCGGGACGCTGACATCTTCAGCGAGCAGTTCTTCGACCGTATTCGGTACATGCTCTTCTTTTTCACTCTCGGTCGCCTGCTTTGCGCCGGCCTCCGCCCGCACTTTGACTAGTTCAACCTCGCAGAGTAGCGCCTTATAGACCGGGAACCCCGAGATCGGATCGTACCTCTTGAGATCAGTCAGGTCGTTTACATTGCAGTCGCGCCAGGCTTTTGGGCCGACCGGGCCGCCGCCGCCCATATTAGCGTCGATCGCGCCCGGGAGGATGTCATCGGTGACCAGCGCCTGGAACTTCGCCCGGCCCCTCTTTGTGGAGACATAGACCTCGTCGCCGGTGGCGATACCGCGGGCCCGGGCATCGGCGGTGTTCATCGTCACTTTCGGTTCCGAGGACGTCGCCGATAAGGATGAGATACCATGGTGCTGAGAGCGGAAGTCGGTCGTCACCCGGGCACCGGAATTAAAGACTAAGGGAAACTTTTCGGCCAGGGCGACCTGGGAGAGAGGCCCTTCTTTAGGCTCAGTGTAGACCGGCAATGGGTCGTATCCGTGCTCCTCAAGGATCGTCGAGGCGATCTCCAGTTTGCCCGACGGTGTATCAAACCCCGGCCGACCATCGGCCCGCAGGAGCCCTTTCTCCCATTTTTTGTACTGGACCATGGAAGTCGGGATCTTGACAGTCCCACCGGCGGCCCGCACGGAATCGACTGTCTGCGCGGAGCCCTTGAGGACGTGCGCCAGCAGCTCGTCCTCGGTCTGCGGATAGAGTTCGCCGTATCCGAGCCGATCGGCCAGTTCAGCCAAGATGAAGAAGTCATTGCGCGCTTCTCCCTGCGGTTCTAGCAGTTTCTCTCTTATTCTAAAAAGTGGACCATAGACCATATAGGAAGTGTTCTCGTAACCGGTCGTGGCCGGCAGAACGATATCCGCGTAAGCCGCATCCGCGGTCAACTGCCGGTCGATGGTGACCAGGAAGTCGAGTTTTTCGAGGGTCCGGCGCCAGATCTGCGGCTCCGGCCAGGCGGTGATCATCGCACCGCCCAGGATGATCAGATTCTTGATCGGGTACGGGCGATCGTCGAGTACGGCCTCCGGCAACGAGATGGCATGGGACTCACCGCGGTACTGGCTGTAGACCGGAAAGCGGTCACGCCCGATCGCTTTGGTGACATCGGGGTTGGCGATGAGCCCTTCTTTATTTATCGGGAAGACATTTTCCTTCATCTTAAAGACCCGACCGCCGGGGCCGTCTAGCTGTCCGGCCAGCGCCCACAAGATCTGTGTTGCCCGGATGGCTTGGACGCCGCTGTCGGAGTATTCAAGACCGCTGTACATCACCGGGGCGGCGCCGCGGGCTTTATGGATCCGCCGCGCCAGCCGCCGCGTGACTTCGGCCGGGACGGAGGTCGTTTCGGCGATCGCTTCCGGTGTAAAGTGCTGGACGTATCGTTTCAGGTCATCGAAGCCGACCGTCCACTCGTCGATAAAGTCCTCATCCAAGAGGTCCTCTTCTATCAAGACTTGGATCATCGCCAGGGCCAGGGCGCCGTCCGTGCCGGGACGGATCGGGATCCATTCGGCCCCTGTTGCTTGGGCGGTGGCCGTGCGCCGCGGGTCGATGACGACCACTTCCGCTCCCTTGGCTTTTGCCGCCAGTATCTGGTGGTGCGCCAGCGGTGGACTGTCCGTAGCTGGATTCGTCCCCCAGACTACGATCAGCTCGGCATCTTCGATCTCGGAATCCATATTTATCAGCATGCCGCCCATAGTCACGTGCGGCGCGATCATGGCGAAAGAGACATAGCAGAGCGCTCCCACGCCGAAGGTGTTGGGCGAGCCAAATGGGAACAGGACGCTCGATGCCGACGAGACGGCCGTATCTTGCGGCTGAAAGACATCGCACATGGCCAGGTCGAAGCTGCCCCGCCCGGTATAGATGGCGGTCGCCTCAGCACCAAAAGCCGCTTTCGTTTTTTCCAGATTGGCGACGATCTCGATGTAGGCTTCATCCCAGCTGATCGGCCGGAAGTCATATGTGCCTTTAGGTCCGACTCTTTTCAATGGGTGCTTGAGGCGGTCTTTTGAATAGACCATTTCCGGGGACTTTTCGCCGAGCTTACATATCATCCCAAGCGGATGGTCCGGCTGGGCCTTGATGGAGACGAGACGGCCGTTTTCGAGGCGAGCCCGCACCCAACAGCCCGCGGGGCAGATCCCGCAGATCGTATCGTGTTCTTCTTGAGTATCCATAACGGGCGTCATACCGTGTTAACCAGAGGCTTCTTTATCTTGGCTCTGAACAGAGCTGTACCCTTTTCAGGCGGTTCGTATTTTCTCGGCTTCTCATATCACTACCGGTCGTTTGTTAAGCAATCTTTGGGCCAACGAGCGCTGCCGGCCTAGTATCCCATATTGCTCTGTTTGTTCTCAAGGGCGGCGTTTGCTACTCTTGTACTAGTATGCGATTAAATGAATCAACGCGAACAACTGGCGAGAAAGAAGCCTCCACACCGACGCTCTCAGGGCAAGACCTGGGGTTCAAGATGTTGGTCGAGAAATTACCGCACGCGGTGATCTTGACAGGCCCTGATTTCAACATCCTTTACGCAAATGCCCAAGCCGCCGATATGCTGGGTCTCTTCGATCCGCCTTCGGCGATCGGGAGAGACTTTCTCGATTTCCTGGAAGCCGAAGGCCGGCAACGGTTGACGGCTTTTGCCGCTAAAACCGGTTCCGGGGCCATCTGGCAGAGGTATCAGCAAAACGAACGCGGCAGCGGGCACCCCGGTCCTGTCTTGAACTTAACCAAGATATTGAAAAAAGACGGCAGAGCAAAAGGTTTCTTGATCGCGGCGGATCCGGCGACGGAAGATGAACAGCAGGCGTACCTGCTCGAGAACAACGAGCTGAAGGCGGCCCTTTTAGGGACGGCCTCGATGATTTCTTCGACGATCAAATTAAAAGACCCGGTTCTGGCTGAGCATCAGAAGAGAGTGACCAAACTGGCTGGCGCCATCGCCAAGGAGATGGGGTTGCCGGAAACTGTAGGCGAGAGTCTCGATGTGGCTGGAAATGTCCATGATGTCGGGAAATTGATCGTCCCGGAGCACATATTGCTCAAGCCGGACAAGCTGACGGATCAAGAATTTCGTGTGGTTCAGAACCATGTCCATACAGTTCAAAGTGTCATTAAACGAATCGACTTTCCCTGGCCCGTTGTTCAGGCTATTTGCCAACACCACGAAAGACTGGACGGCTCCGGTTATCCTAATGGACTCAGGGGTGACGGGATAATCCTGGAAGCACGGATTCTAGCGGTAGCGGACGTCATGGAAGCGATGACGTCACGGCGTGTTTATCGGGCGGCCATGAGCCTTGACGATGCCCTCGAAGAGATCTGTGTGGCCTCTGCCGCACTGTTCGATCCTCAAGTGGCGGAAGCTTGTCGGGTCCTATTCAAAGAGAAGATCTTTAATTTCTCCAGCATTTAATCTGCCCGTCGGGTTGCTCGTCCTTATTAGCGGGCCCGCTGGGCTGCGCTTGAAAATGGGGAAACTATATAGTACAAATGTTTCTCGCGCATTCTAGCGCGCTTATGGAATAAGTCAGAGCTTGCCCAGGACTTCGCTTAGAAGTACGGCCCCATTTTTACTGTTAATTGTGGGTCGGGATGGGTGTCGGAAAGATGCGAGGTGAGTGTGGACAATCTAACTGAGATAAGGTGGCATGGGCGCGGCGGCCAAGGCGCGGTGACGGCGGCCAAACTGACGGCCGAAGCGGCTCTCAAACTCGACCAGTATTTTCAGGCGTCGCCTGAGTATGGTCCGGAGCGGATGGGGGCCCCGATCCAAGCCTTCACGCGGATCAGCCCGGAGCCCATCAATATCCACTGTAATGTGACCAACCCCGGGATCGTCGCGGTCCTGGATCCAACCCTGCTGGCGGTCGTCGATGTGACGCAAGGGATGCCCGACGATGGAGTATTGGTCATCAATTCGGAGATGTCCCCGGCAGAGGTCCGGGCGGCCAACAACTATGAAAAACAAAAGATCTTCACGGTAGACGCCTCTAAGATAGCGGTAGAATGTATCGGGCGGGCGATACCGAATACACCGATGTTGGGGGCGATGCTTAAAGCGACCCACATCATGGATGTCGAAAAAGTCGCCGAGCATATTCGCGCTTCCTTCGGCAAGAAGTTCAGCCAGGAGATCATCGACGGAAACGTGGAGGCGCTCACGCGGGCGTACGCGGAGGTGCAATCAGAGTGACTTGGGATATCAGCAACATCAAGAAATGGAAAGGCGGTGACCACCCGGCCGGGGTGACTATCCCCGAAGGCGGTACGGCTCATCAATATAAGACAGGCGGCTGGCGCTCCGAGAAGCCGGAATGGTTCGAGGATCGTTGCACGCACTGCATGATCTGTTGGATGTTTTGCCCCGATACTTCGATCGAGATCAAAGACGAAAAGATGGTAGGCATTGATTTCGATCATTGCAAAGGATGCGGCATCTGCGCCGAAGAGTGCCCGGTCGATGCAATCGAAATGAACGAGGAGGAGAAATAATGGCCAAGACAGTTGCTTTAACTGGAAACGTAGCTTGCGCGCAGGCGATGCGCCAAGCGGACCCCGATGTCGTCGCGGCCTATCCGATCACTCCACAGACGACTATTGTCGAAGAGTTCTCCACGTATGTAGCCGATGGTCTGGTTAACACTGAATATGTGACTGTTGAGAGCGAGCATAGCGCCATGAGCGCCAGCATCGGCGCTTCGGCGGCCGGCTCCCGGGTTATGACGGCCACCGCATCTCAGGGTCTGGCCCTGATGTGGGAAGAGCTGTATATCGCTTCAGCGTATCGGCTCCCGATCATCATGCACAACGTCAATCGGACCTTGTCCGGCCCCATCAATATCCACTGCGACCATCAGGATTCGATGGGGCCAGGGATTCAGGTTGGATCCAATTGTTCTGCGAGAACGCTCAGGAGGCCTACGATACGACCCTGCAAGCGGTCCGCATCGCCGAAGATCATCGGGTCAAGTTGCCCGTCATGGTCTGCTTAGACGGTTTCATTATCAGTCACGCCATCGATCGTCTCGATATCCTCGATGATGATGTCGCGGCTAAGTTCGTCGGGGAGTTCGATGCCCCGATCACGATGCTGGACGCGAACAATCCGATCACCGTGGGTCCGTTCGATGGCCTCCACGGGTCCTTCTTTGAATTCCGCCGCGACCAGGAGCTGGCCACGCTCGGCAGTGTGCCGGTCATTGAGGAAGTCGGCAAAGAGTACGGACAGATATCCGGGCGTGAATATGGTCTCTTTGAAGCATACAAGTTAGACGATGCCGAGGTCGCGATCGTCATCCTCGGTTCGGCCGCGGGAACGACCCGGGTCGTTGTCGATAAGCTCCGGGAGGCCGGCATCAAAGCGGGCCTGCTTAAGTTGAGGAGCTTCCGGCCGTTTCCCGCCGAGCAGATCGCCGAGGCGTTGGCCGGTGTCAAAGCGGTGGCGGCTCGCGACCGCTCACTTTCGCCGGGAGCTATCGGGGCCCCTCTCTTTCAAGAGATCCGCTCGGCCCTCTACGATCAAGCTTCGCGGGTGCCGGTTATTAATTACATTTATGGCTTGGGCGGGCGCGATGTTTCCATGCCCAACCTAGAACAAGTCTTTAACGACCTGAGCCAGGTAGCGAAGAGCGGGCAGACCGGTCCGGTCATCAGATACCTCGGGCTGAAGGAATAGGTGACGATATGACGAGCTTAAGAGAACTGACGCATAAAGAAGATTATCTGACCGGCGGACACCGGCTTTGCGCGGGATGCGGGCACTCCATCGCTACCCGGCAGATCTTGATGGCTGCCGATGCGCCGGTGGTTGTCGGTTGCGCCACAGGGTGTTTGGAAGTTTCTACGACGATCTACCCCTACACCGCCTGGAAGTGCAGCTTTATCCATAATGCGTTCGAGAATGCGGCGGCTACTATCAGCGGTGTCGAGGCGGCCTATAATGCCCTGCGCCGTCGCGGCAAAGTCGATAGCGAGTTCCGTTTCGTCGCCTTTGGCGGCGACGGCGGCACCTATGACATCGGTCTTCAGTCGCTCAGCGGGGCTTTGGAGCGGGGCCATAAGATGGTCTACGTCTGCCTCGACAACGGCGCATACATGAATACCGGCATTCAGCGTTCCAGCGCTACACCTAAGGGCGCGTGGACGACCACGACGCCGGTCGGCAAGGTCGACTCCGGCAAACCGCAAAAGAGGAAAGACCTGACGGCTATCGTGGCGGCCCACGGTATCCCGTATGTGGCCCAGGCATCGATCAGCAACTGGAAAGATCTCCAGAGCAAGGCGACGAAGGCCTTCACCGCCGATGGTCCGGCTTTCTTGAACGTGCTGAGCCCCTGTCCGCGTGGCTGGCGCTTTTCTTCCGATATGACCGTCAAGATGGCTAAGGCGGGCGTACAGACGCGCTTTTGGCCGCTTTTTGAAGTCGAGAACGGTGAGTGGAAGCTGAACGTCAAGGTCCGCGACCCTAAGCCGATCGCCGACTGGCTGAAGCCCCAGGGGCGCTTCAAGCATCTTTTGGCCCCCGGAAATGAAGAGCTCCTGGCCGAGATACAGGACGATGTCGACGCCAACTGGGACCGATTATTGCGCCGCTGCGGCGTCACCGAATAGCTCTTTTTTCACTAACCACTAACTAAATATATAGGGACGCCCGCGAGAATCAGTTTTGAGAATCTTGTGGGCGTTCCTTTTTCAGCGTTTACCATAGCGACCTGCGGGTACGTTCGAATTGTAGGGAAAGGGGTGATGACGATGAGAGAACAGTATCGTCTCTTGCGATTCATGGCGGTCGTTCTTAAAGTTCTGGCTTGGCTGGCGATAGCTGTGGCCGTATTCGTGAATACACTGCTGGCGGTAGGACTGGCGCTTGTCGTGGCACCGCAAGCGGGAGCGTTTCTTGGGTTTGTGGCCGGTCTTAGCGCGTGGATCTTGCTGGCTGCGTATGCGTTGGTCATTTTCGGAACGCTTTACACGATTTCGGAATCGGTGTACCTCCTTTTCGATGTCAACGGGGAAGCACATTCGACCGAAGATAAGGTGAGGCAGATCAGGCCGGCGGCCTGATTTGCGATTGTTTATCCGTTCTTTAGCGCGGGTAGCTTCATAGCGAAGAAAAAAGGGGTGAGTGAAATGGCGGAAAAATATCGGATATTGAGGACCATGGCCGTTGTTTATAAGGTCTTGGCTTGGGTGTCACTAGTGATAGGTATCGGAATGAGCATTGCGGCCTTAGCAGCTGGGAGCGTTATCGCCCAACAGCTAGGGGCAGCCGGTGCGGCGGGCGGAGGCTTCTTAGCATTCGTTGGGATACTTATCTATTCATTGGTAACTTTCGGTTCTCTGTACGCGCTCTCCGAGGGCATCTCGCTGCTCTTTGATATCGAGTATCAGACCGAGACGACCAAGGATGAGATGCGCGACATCAAGAAAGCGGCCTAATAGGTTCAGAACAAGGACTTTTAAAGCGGCGCTTCGGCGCCGCTTTTTCTTGCCCGCTTTTTCTGGTGAAGGTACAATAACCAGGTTGTCGACGCTAGATGACTGGTTGATATGTCTATAATCGTGCAAAAGTATGGCGGCACCTCTGTGGCCGATACCATGCATATTCAAAATGTGGCCCGCCGCATCATCGCCACGAAACAAGCGGGCCATCAAGTAGTGGTGGTCGTCTCCGCGATCAGCGGTACTACTGACGACCTCGTGAAGATGGCTTATGAGCTCAACCCGTGTCCCGCCGAGCGGGAGATGGATATGCTTCTCGCCACGGGAGAGCAGATATCGATCGCGCTTTTGAGCATGGCTATCGCCGGCCAAGGGCATGACGCGATATCGTTCACGGGCGCCCAGGTCGGCATAGAGACCGATCGCAGTCACACCAAAGCCCGGATAGTGAACGTTAAGGCGGCCAGACTTGAGGAGGCCTTAACACAAGGTAAAATAGCTATCGAGGCCGGGTTTCAGGGTGTTACCGACAGTTCAGATATCACCACCCTCGGGCGCGGCGGTTCCGATACGACCGCGACCGCTATCGCCGCCAAGCTGGGGGCTGAACTCTGCGAGATATATACGGACGTCGCCGGAGTCTACGCCGCGGACCCGCGCGTGGTCGCGGGGGTCCGGCAACTCAAACGAGTCTCTTACGATGAGATGCTGGAGATGGCGGCCACCGGAGCCAAAGTCCTCCAATTGCGGGCCGTCGAATACGCTCGCAATCACGGGGTGCGGATTGCGGTAAAATCAAGTTTCGACGATAGCGAAGGAACTCTGATCGGAGAGGTGGAAGAGACCATGGAAAAGGCCATCGTAAGCGCGGTAACCCATGACGCCGATGAGTCGAAGATAACTATATTCGGTGTGCCCGATCATCCGGGTATCGCCGCGACTGTTTTTAGGGAGCTGGCCGATGAGCACATCAACGTTGATATGATCATTCAAAACGTCAGCGAGGACGGGATAACCGATATCTCCTTCACCGTACCCGGTGAAGATCTTGTCCGCGGCCGCGCTGTGGTCGATGGGCTCGTCGGCACGCTTGAGGCCCGCGGTTCGGCGTGCGATGAACGGATCGCAAAGGTCTCGCTAGTGGGGGCCGGCATGAAAAGCCACCCGGGCATCGCGGCGAAGATGTTCGAGATATTGGCCGAGGAGAAGATCAATATCGACATGATCAGCACTTCGTCCATCAAGATATCGTGCGTGATCTCGGAAGACGAGGTAGAGCGCGCTGTCAGAGCCCTTTATAACGGCTTCGGATTGGGCCAAGAGTTTCAGGCCAAAGAGTGAAGGCGGCCGGCGGGTACAAAGTCGCCATCGTCGGCGCTACCGGCTTGGTTGGAGAGGAGATGCGCGCCGTCTTGCAAGAGCGGCGTTTTCCTGTCCGAGAGCTCAAGTTGCGGGCGTCGTCCCGGGCGGCCGGGCGGGCTTTGAGCTGGGGCGATAGGCAAGTAGAGGTTGAGACGCTGATAAGCGATTCATTCACCGGTGTCGACATCGCTCTCTTTTCCGCCGGTTCCGGCGTCAGTCTGGATTACGCGCCGGCGGCCCGGGACGCGGGCGCCGTGTCTATCGATAATAGCAGCGCGTGGCGGATGGATCCGGATGTCCCCCTAGTCGTCCCCGAGGTCAATCCCGGCGCCTTGGCTGACCACGGCGGGATAATAGCCAACCCGAACTGTTCGACCATCCAGCTGGTCATGGCGCTCAAGCCGCTTCACGATCTGTGGAAGATGAAACGGGTCGTCATTTCTACGTATCAAGCGGTTTCCGGTACCGGTCGTGAGGCAGTCGATGAATTGCTCGAACAGACGCGGGACATTCTGGCGGACCGCGCCCCGCGGGCAGACATATATGCGCACCCTATTGCTTTCAATCTTTTTCCACATATCGATGTCTTCCAGGATTCAGGGTATTCGAAGGAAGAGATAAAGATGATTGCTGAGACCCGCAAGATAATGGGTCTACCGCAGCTGCGCATAACGGCCACTGCCGCTCGCGTACCTGTCGTGACCGGCCATAGTGAATCGGTAAATATCGAATTTGAGCGGGAGATCGATCTGGCGCAAGCCCGGCAAGTCCTGGCCGACTCTCCCGGCATCACTTTACTGGATGACCCCAAGACCGACAGTTACCCGACCCCCTTGGCGGCGGCCGGCACAGATTCTACTTACATTGGTCGGTTGCGCCGGGATGAGTCCGTCGAGAACGGACTGAACCTTTGGGTCGTCGCCGACAATCTTCGCAAGGGTGCGGCCCTCAACGCCGTCCAGATAGCCGAAGGCTTAGTCGACCGGGACTGGTTGCGCTAGACGCCGCTTACATGGCGAGCTTTTGATGACCGACTCGGCGCAACAAGAGCGGTTCCGCGAAGGTATCCGTCTGTCATGGGTGAGCATCGTCGGCAACGTGCTGTTAACGCTCTTCAAGCTCGCCGCCGGTATTCTCGGTCATAGTCAGGCCATGGTGGCCGACGCGGTGGAATCTTTAAGCGATGTGGTCTCTCAGACCGCGGTCCTCGTCAGCCTGAGAATATCCAGAAAGCCGGTCGATTGGGACCACCCTTACGGCCACGGGCGCGCCGAATCGATAGCCACTGGTTTGATGGCCGTGATGATCGCCGCGGCCGGTGTTCTCATCTTGATGCGGACGATCGTATCGATCGCTTCCGGGGACACTGAGGTCCCGGGGTTGATAGCGCTGGTCGCGGTAATCGTCGTGATCTTTGTTAAAGAGGGTCTCTATCGGCTCGTCTCCCGCACGGCCCGACGCCATCGGAGCATGTTACTGATGGCTGGGGCGTTGGCCCATCGTAAGGATGCCATAACGTCCCTGGCGACCTTGGTCGGTATTGCCGGGGCCCGCGCCGGGTACCCTATTTTGGACCCGCTGGCCGCCGGTCTGACATCGCTGATCATCCTCAAGCTTGCCTATGATATAGCCGGGGCCGCCGGTCGGGAATTGATGGACCGGGTTCCCGAGGACGAGACGATGGGTCAGATCACCTCGATCTCCGAGGGAACGCCGGGTGTCGAGCATGCGCAGGCTCGGGCCAGGCGTCTGGGCCCCAACCTTTTTGTCGATATCAAGATCGACGTCGACCCGGACTTGACGGTCCGGGACGGCCATCAGATAGCGAAGGAGTGCAAGATACGGGTGACGGAGAAGGTGGAAGGGGTGGCGGATGTGATGGTTCACATCAATCCACATATTCATGACGAATAAGGTCGGTGAGCGCAAACGGTATATTTCCGTTATCGGGGCAGGCGAACCCACGGCGAGCCAAGCCGAGTCTGCCTATGAGGTCGGGCGGGAGATCGCCCGGGCGGGACACATACTGGTCTGCGGCGGCCTCAGCGGGGTGATGGAGGCGGCTGCTCGCGGCGCGGCCGAAGCCGGCGGCATGTCGCTCGGCATCTTGCCTGGGGATGATCGCTCCGATGCCAACGCCTACATCACGGTCTCCATCCCCACGGGCTTTAGCCATGGCCGGAATTATC
>JAUWIO010000063.1 GCA_030605305.1 Actinomycetes bacterium | reverse complement strand
TCTGGTGTCTCATCTTCTCCTACTTCGACGCTTTCAATCCCAAGCCGAGTTCACTCAGCTTGGCTTTTACTTCTTCGATCGACTTCGACCCGAAGTTCCGAATATTTATCAGATCTATCTCGGAACAATCCAGAAGCTCTTGGAGGGAGTCGATACCCTGACGTTTCAGACAGTTATACGAACGGACCGACAACTCCAAGTCCTCTATCGGCGAGTTGAGGGCCGGCTCTTTTTGGCTTTCATCGGCCGTAAAGACACTTACCAGCTCTTCTTCCTCACCAGGCTCGGCAAATAAATACATGTGCTCATTAATGATCTGGCTGGCCTTGCTGACCGCTTCCATGGGCGTAAGACTACCATTCGTCTCCACTGACAAAGAAAGCTTATCGTAATCGGTCCGCTGACCGACACGTGTGTGATCGACCCTGAAGGAGACCTGCTTGATGGGCGTGAACAATGAGTCCACCGGGATGACGCCGATCGCGTCTGTCTCCTTCTTGTTGCGCTCGGCCAACGAATAGCCGCGGCCCTTCTCAACTGTGAACTCAGCCTCGATCTTGCCGGTTTTATTTAAAGTCGCCAACGGCAGATCTTTATTGACAATCTCCACACCAGCCGGCAGTGAAATATCGCCGGCAGTCACTTCGGCCGGTCCTTTCGCGGAGAGGGTCATCCTCGCCTCATCCTCGCCGTTCATCTTCACTACCAAGCTTTTGATGTTGAGGATGATATCGGTCAGATCTTCCTGAACACCTTTGATGGACGTGAATTCATGATCGACACCCTCGATGCGGATCGTGGTAACGGCGGCTCCTGGCATCGAGGAGAGTAGAGCCCGGCGCATGGAATTACCCAACGTGTACCCGAATCCGCGCTCCAGCGGCTCAACGACGAAATTAGCGACATTGTCGCTGACCTCGTCAATCACTATATGCGGTCGCTTAAACTCAATCACTATTTATATCTTCCCCCTCTATGGACTATTTTGAGTACAGCTCGACGATGAGCTGCTCTTTGACCGGCATGGAAATCTGTTCACGTGTCGGCAAATCTCTGACTTTGCCGGTGGCGTTCTTGGCGTCGACGTCAAGCCATTCGGGAACCTCGCCCTTGCTCGTCGCCAGGGCGGCTTCCTTGATGCGCTCGCTAGCCTTGCTCTTCTCGCCCACGGCATAGATGTCGCCGGCGCGCAGTCGGTAAGACGGGATATTTACCCGGCGACCGTTGATCGTGAAGTGTCCGTGGCGCACGAGTTGACGGGCTTCGGGGCGGGAAAAGGCGAACCCGGACCGGTAGATGACGTCATCAAACCGCGGCTCCAGCATAATCATGAGGTGCTCGCCGGTGATGCCTTTCTTCCGCGCCGCTTTCTTATAGTAGCCGTGGAATTGTTTCTCCATCAGGCCATATGTCCTTTTGACCTTCTGTTTCTCCCGCAACTGTTTCTGATACTCTGAAGGCTTTATCCGGCGTCGCCCGTGCTCACCCGGCGGGTATGGACGGCGCTCGAAAGCGCATTTGTCGCTCAGGCATCGCTCTCCTTTTAAGAAGAGCTTCATCCCCTCGCGACGACATATTTTGCATACTGGACCTGAATATCTGGCCAATTCGTACTCCTTTGCTTAGCGCGCTAGACCCGGCGGCGCTTCTTCGGCCGGCAACCGTTGTGCGGCACTGCCGTAACATCGTTGATCGCGCCAACTTCCAGTCCAGCGGCCTGTAGCGACCTGATGGCCGTCTCCCGGCCGGAACCCGGACCCTTAACAAATACTTCGACCTTCTTGACCCCATGTTCCTGGGCCTTCTTAGCCGCGGCCTCCGCCGCTCTTTGTGCGGCGAACGGTGTGCTCTTACGCGATCCCTTGAAACCAACACTCCCGGAACTCTCCCAGCTCAACGTATTACCCTGGCTGTCAGATATCGAGATTATCGTGTTATTGAATGTTGATTTGATATGGGCTTGGCCAACTGGGACATTCTTCTTTTCCCGTTTCTTAGTTCTGGCCTTGGTTCCTTTCTTCTTCACCAACTAACGTTCTACCCCTCTTCCGTTTCTGTCACATTCATCATCATCTTATTTTAATTTCGCGCCGACCCGCTTGCGGGGCCCTTTGCGCGTCCGCGCATTTGTATGTGTGCGTTGCCCGCGGACCGGCAATCCGCGCCGATGCCTCAGCCCGCGATAGCAGCCGATCTCCATTAACCGTTTGATGTTCTGGGAGACTTCCCGCCTTAGATCGCCTTCGACCTTATAGGACTTTTCGATCTCATCCCGGAGTTTGATTACCTCTTCATCCGTCAAGTCTCTCGCCCTGGTATCGGGATTGATCCCTGTATCGGCCACTAGCTTCTTCGCTGCCGTCAAGCCGATACCATATATATAGGTAAGCGCGACTTCGACTCTCTTTTCTCTTGGGAGATCAGCTCCCGCGATGCGTGCCAATTAAACTCTCCTCGCTACCCTTGCCGCTGCTTATGACGTGGGTTCTCGCAGATGACCATGACCTTGCCGTGGCGCTTGATCACCTTACATTTTTCGCAGATCTTCTTAACTGATGGTTTGACTTTCATATTCTGGTCCTCATCTTCTTACTAACTGTCACCGAGACGGCTGACGCTTCACTCCGCCGCCATCATTTATACCGATAAGTTATCCGGCCTCGAGAGAGAGCGTATGGCGACAATTCCACTACTACTCTGTCTCCAGGTAAAATCCGAATATAGTGCATTCGCATCTTCCCGGAAATATGGGCCAATATCTTGTGGCCATTATCAAGTTCTACCCGGAACATGGCGTTGGGCAAAGGCTCTACGACCTTGCCTTCGACCTCAATAGCTTCCTCTTTTTTTGCCAAACGCTCACTTCTCCAATTGGAAACCGTATTCAAGTTTCCCAAAAACGCCATTTTAACAGAAAGGCGCCAAGCCGTCTATAAAGTTGTTAATACCGCTGGACCATCAATCGTAACCGCTACAGTGTCTTCGAAGTGCGTCGATAGTCTGCCGTCCTTCGTTACGACCGTCCAACCGTCGTCTAAAACGCTGACCTCATACCCTCCGGCATTCACCATCGGCTCTAGGGCGAATATCATCCCGGCCTCCAGTCGCGGCCCCCGGGTCGACTGACTGTAGTTCGGTATCTGCGGCTCCTCGTGCATCTCGCGTCCGATGCCGTGCCCGACATAGTCCCTGACAACCGAAAAACCTGCCTTGGTCGCCACCGCTTCGACGGCCGCCGAGATGTCGTAAAGGCAATTACCCGGGCACATCTTTTCTATACCGGCTGCCAAAGCCGTTCGGCCCGCCTCCAACAACGTCGCCGCCTCTTCAGTGACCCGCCCGACTGGAAATGTTCTGGCCGCGTCAGCGAA
The DNA here is from genome assembly GCA_030605305.1 of Actinomycetes bacterium. Lineage (GTDB taxonomy): Bacteria > Actinomycetota > Aquicultoria > CAJVYJ01 > JAUVQD01 > DAOUYN01. The sequence continues at coordinate 2,474 of JAUWIO010000063.1, read as the reverse complement.
GTAACCTTCTAGTTCAGCCCCGACATCGACGCTGATCAGCTGTCCGGACTCGATGACTCGCCCTCCGGGGATTCCGTGGACGACTTCATGGTCTATCGAAATACAGGCACAAGCCGGGAATCCGCGGTAGCCCTTGAAGGCCGGTCTGGCCTTGGCCTTTCGTATTAACTTTTCAATTTGCGCGTCTATCTCTTTCGTCGTCACTCCCGGCTCGCTCAGCCGGCGGGCCAGGTCCAATGCTTCGGCGACGATCCGGCCAGCCTGACGGACCTTGTCGATCTCCGCCGCCGATCGACAGACGATCATGCCGTCAAGAGTTGCTTGACAGCTGAGAACACGTCATCGACGCCTCTTTCGCCGTCGACCTCGACCAGCAAGTCTCTCTCGTTATAGAAATCGATCAACGGCGCTGTCTGCTCCTCATATACATCGAGGCGCTTAGAAACCGTCTCTTCAGTGTCATCGTCACGCTGCCAAAGCTCCCCGCCGCAGGCGTCACAGGTCGTCGCCGATTGCGGCGGATCAAACGTCAGGTGGTAGACTTTCCCGCAAGCCCGGCACGTCCTCCGGCCGGTCAACCTTTTGATGAGACTGGCCCGACCGACTTCGATATCAAGGCCCGAATCGAGCTCCCGGCCGGACTTGGACAGCTCTTTCTCGAGAGCCTCGGCCTGCGCCACCGTCCTCGGAAACCCGTCGAGCAGGAACCCCTCGGCGCAATCCGGTCCTTCGAGTCTCTCTTTAACAATACCGATCACGACTTCGTCAGGGACTAGTTCTCCGCGGTTCATATATGCTTTCGCGCGCATCCCCATCTCAGTCTCGTCCGCCACCGCGCGGCGAAAGATCTCGCCCGTCGAAATGTGGGGGATATCATAAGTCTTGGCGATCCGCAGCGCCTGCGTGCCCTTGCCGGCGCCCGGTGGCCCGAGGAGGACTATGTTCACTTCAAAAAGCCTTCATAGTGGCGCTGCATTAGCTGCGATTCCAGCTGCTTCATCGTCTCCAGGCCGACACCGACCATGATGAGCATGGACGCGCCGCCAAAGCTACTGAGAAACGGGATGCCGAGATTAGCCCCTATGACATCCGGCAGGACCGCGATGAACGCTAAAAAGATCGAGCCCGGAAGCGTGATCCTGTTCAGTACCCGGTCGAGATAGACGGCCGTCGGCTTTCCGGGTCGCACGCCGGGAACGAAGCCGCCGTATTTCTTGATATTGTCGGCCAACTCGATCGGATTGAAAACGATCGCTGTATAGAAATAGGCGAAAAAGACGATGAGAGCGCTCTGAGTGATCATCCGGACAGGAGCGCCGGCCTGAAAGGCCTGTTCCATGGAGGCAAAGAAAGTGCCCGGAAAGTACGTGCTAAGCGTTATCGGTACAATAAGTACACTGGTGGCGAAGATGATGGGGATAACGCCGGCCGAGTTCAACTTCAGGGGGATATACGTGCTCCCGCCCGAGGTGACCCGCCTACCGACTACTCGTTTGGCATACTGAACCGGTATCCGGCGCTGACCGCCCTCCATCACGACAATGGCTATCAGCAGTAGCACGAAGAACGAGAAGAAGACCACCGCGATGACCGGATTCACTACTTGAAACGTTGAGAGGACGCCTTGCGGCATGGCAGAAATGATAGAAGCAAAGATGATCAGGGACATCCCATTGCCGATGCCTCGTTGCGTTATCAGCTCGCCCAGCCACATGACCATCGCTGTTCCGGCGGTCAGAGTCACGATTATCAGATATCGATCGAGAACGCTGAACGTCGTGCCTAGCTGCGCCTGAAAGAAAAGAGTGTAGCCCGCGGCCTCAACGACTGCCAAACCGAGCGTCATATAACGGGTGGTCTGCGTTACCTTCCGTTGCCCGATCTCGCCTTCTTGTTTCCACCGCTCCAGGGTCGGAATAACGACCGTCAGGAGCTGCATGATAATAGAAGCGGTAATATACGGCATGATCCCCAAGGCGAAGACCGCGAAATTTGACAATGCCCCGCCCGAAAAAAGATCCAGTAGTCCCAGGATGCCGCCACCCTCGGAGAAAAGATTCTTTAGGGCTCCCAGATCGACCCCCGGCACCGGCACATGCGCGCCGAGACGGTATATACCAATAATCGCTAGCGTAAAGATTATCTTCAGTCGAAGGTCGGGTATTTTGAAAGCATTGCGTACAGCCTCAATCAAAGCTAAACCACCTCGGCGACGCCGCCGGCTTTCTCGATCTTCTCTTTAGCGGTCCCCGTAAACGCCGCTGCTTTGATAGTCAGTTTCTTCTTAAGTTCGCCGTCTCCTAGGACCTTCAGCGGCATCTGTGCCTTGCGGATAATACCCGCCGTGGCTAGTGGCTCAGCATTGATCGCGGTCCCCGCGGCAAACTGGTCCAGCTTACCGACATTGACTGTCGCGTACTCGATCCGCCAATGATTGATGAAGCCGGGCAACTTGGGCAGGCGACGGGCGAGAG
>JAUWIO010000006.1 GCA_030605305.1 Actinomycetes bacterium | reverse complement strand
CGAGTCGCCTCCTTGCTGTGAGTTCAGTCCGCAACGAATATAGGTTTAGTCTGGGTGAGTGAAGTACTTACTGGGATTCGCGCTTGCGGCGCAGCGCCACGAATTTGGGCTCGCGCTCTTTCCACATGGCCAGGCAGGGGCTGGCAATAAAGATCGAGCTGTAGGTTCCGGCCACTAAGCCTATGAGCAGGGCGAAGGCGAAATCCTTGAGAGTCTCGCCTCCGATGATCAGGATGGTGGCCACCGGGATGATCGACGTCAGTGACGTGCTGATGGAACGCCGCAGTGACTGGTTGACCGACTCGTTCACCATTGCCGAATAGGTCTTCTTCGACTTGAACGAGGTGGAATTCTCTCGGACGCGATCGAAGATGACAAGGGTGTCATAGATGGAATAACCCCTGATAGTCAGGAAGGCCGCGACCGTGGCGGTCGTCACCGGGCGCCCGCCCAAAGCATAGATGCCGATCGCGCTCAGGACATCGTGGCTGAGCGCGACTACCGCTGCTCCGCCCATCTTGAACTCGAACCTGAAAGCTACAAAGACCAAAACGATGGCGATAGCGACGATCAGAGCGACGATCGTCCCTTGCGTCAGCCGCTTGCCCCAGCTGGCGCCGACCTCTTGGATGATGAAGTCCTTGGCCCCCGCTTCCGTCAAAGCTGTTTTGACCTCTTGCTCGCGTTTTGGGTTCAGTTCCTCAGTACGGATAAAAACGGTCTTTTTGTTTCCACCGTGTTGGATGACCGCGTCCCCGAAACCTAGCGGCTCGATGGCCTGCCTGACCTCTCCGGTCGTAACAGCTTTGGCGAACTTGACCTCAAAGAGGGCGCCGCCTTGGAACTCGATACCGAAACTGAGTCCCTGCATGAATATCGCAATCAGACCCACGACGATGACGACGGCCGAGAAGCTGAACCAAATAGCCCGGCGCCCGACAAAATCGAAATTGGTCACGATTCACTCCTTCGGACGCCGACGAAGGCCGGATTCTTAAATACTTTGAGGACGGACAGCTTGATCAGAGTTGGGCGAGTGAAGAAGAATGAAACGAAGACATCCAAGATGATGCCAATACTAAGCGTGATCGCGAATCCGCGGACCGGACCGGCCCCAAAGTATAGATATGAAAGGGCTATCAGGGTGCCGGCGATGATCAAAGTGGTCGCGTCGGCATCGATGATCGTGCGAAAAGCGTGTCCGTAAGCGGTCTTAGCCGCGGCCCGCGGTTCGCGGCCCCGACGATACTCTTCGCGGAAACGCTCGAAGTAGACAATACCCGAATCGGACGCCAGGCCGATAGTCAGGATGATGCCGGCGATACCGGGTAGGGTCAGCGTCGAACCGATCAAAGTCAGCATGCCGCCGAAGAGACAGGAGAACAAGACGAGCGCGGCGATCGAGATGAGCCCGAGGCCCCGATACATGATCAGCATAAAAAAGGCGACCAGCACCAGACCGACGATACCGGCCAGCAAGGCCTGATCGAGAGACTCTTTTCCGAGCGTCGGACCGACAGTCTGCTTCTGGGCGATGGTGAACTTGACCGGCAAAGCGCCTGTGTTCAAGACTAGCGCCAGCTCTCGGGCCTCTTTAAACGAGAACGAACCCGTGATGGTTCCTTGCCCGCCGCTGATCGTATCGTTGACATTGGGAGCGGACATTTCCTTGCCGTCCAGGATGATCGCCAATTGGCGGTTGCCCTGGGACAGGTCAGCCGTTATTTCTTCAAACTTCTCCGAGCCTTCGTTTGTCAGCGTGAAATCAACTGAAGCCCGGCCGAGATCGTCGGTGCCGACTTGTGCTTTTTGGATGGCTTTGCCGGTCATCAAGGTCGGACCGTAACGCTTTTCCGGGTCGATCGCCACTTCATCGACGACTTCCTTGAACTCCAATAGAGCGGTGCTGCGGATAAGACTGACCGCCTCTTCCGGGTCCTTGATCCCTGGGAGCTGTACGATGATATTGGGCGTACCGATCTGGCGCTCGATCTGCGGTTCGGTGACACCAAGGCCGTTGACCCGCTCATCAATGATGAACTGGGCCTGATCTATCTCTTCTTCGGTCGCCTCTCCGCCTTCGGTCGACTCCGCCGAAAGGACCAGGAGTAGACCGCCCTGCAGATCGAGTCCGAGCTTAGGGGGCGTAAAGTAGACTAAAAGCACCGCTGCGATCGCCAAGACGACCGCAAGCGTGATCGATAACGAGTCTTTCTGTTTTTGGGTCAAACAGGCCCCTTATTACAGTAGTCTTGTACCGTTGATCATTAGGCTGAATTTGGAATCCAAGAACTCGGCTGCCCGGCGACACATTATCATACGTGATAGGAAGATTTCAAAGTACTCCATGACTTGACTGATCTTCGTATCGATATCTATTTCCAAAGTAATGAAGCCGCTCTCAGCATCTACTCGGAGAAACGAACGCTCAGCGGCATAGTTGACTCGATCGTGGATATCAAAATCAGCGATATCGGGATTGGCCACCCTTGAGCGGTGGACATCGGATTTGTCCGCCAGGATCACGGCAGCGCTCACTTCACTAGTCGACCAGCCATACTCTTCCTCATGGTTGCCGATGGCGCTCATTATCATGGCTATCTCCGGCGGGGAAAATTTCTTCTCCTCCAAGCGCGACTTGACCAATAAGGCCCCGGATACGCCGTGAAAACTGCGGCTGACCGAGTTGCCGATATCATGGAGATACCCGGCGACCGCGGCTATCTGAGCTGTACGCTCAGGAAATGACAGCCGCCTCATGACGTTAGCGCTGATAGCCGCGACTAGCTCGGCGTGGCGGAAACCGTGTTCCGTATAGCCGAGAGCCGCCATCGCCTTATCGGCCTGCTCGAGATAGGCGTGAAAGACCTTGTCGGCCTTGATATCGTCGAAGATGTCCTGCTCGATTTGCTTCATAGCGGAGTAATTATAGCCCGGCTCCTCAGACCTGTCTAATAAACTCGAACGGATGAGTTACTCCTCGGAACCGACCCGCCCGGCGACAGCGCGACGCATTAAAGTTACGGTGACTTCCGGGGCTATCTGCAACTCCAGCGATTCGCTATCGAGCGACATGATGACCCCCTGAATGCCGCCGACAGTCTCAACGCGATCGCCGACACGCAGCTCCGATATGAGCTGCTGACGTTTTTTCATCTTCGTCTGCTGCGGGCGAATAATCAGCAAATAGAAGACGATAAAGAGAAAAGCTATCCATACTATCTGAATCAGTCCGGGATCCAATCGATTACCTCCGAGTCCGCGGGCAGCCGCCAAGGGCCGCCCGGCCATCGCTTACTATTATTCCATCCTAGCCGAAAAACTATCAAGCCACTCATCGTAACGGCTCTCCTCGATCGCCCGACGCGCTTGAGCGACGCAATCGATCGTAAAAGCCAGATTATGACCTGACAATAACCGCAGCGGGAGTATCTCTTTGCACATATATAGATGTCTGATATAGGCTCGCGAATACCGACTGCAGGTGTAGCAGCCGCAGTCAGGATCGAGCGGCCCCAAGTCATCTGAAAAGCGACTGTTGCGAATATTAAGGCGCCCTACTGAGGTCAGGGCAGTGCCGTTGCGGGCGACACGGGTGGGGAAAACAGAGTCGAACATGTCTACGCCCAAGCCCACAGACTTGACTATCTCCAATACGGATCCGCCGCCCATCAAATAGCGCGGGCGCTCGGGAGGAAGCAGCGGCACCGTCTGCGCCAACGACTCCAAACCGATGTCGAGAGGCTCGCCGACCGAGAGTCCGCCGATCGCATAGCCGGGAAGGTCGAGGGCGGTTATTTGGGCAGCGCTCTCCCGGCGAAGATCCGCGAATACGCCCCCCTGAACGATACCGAATAAGGCCTGGTCCTCGCGCTTCTTCGCGTCGACCGTCTGGCGCAGCCAGCGGGTAGTCGTCTCGACCGCTTTAGCCACCAAGTCCCGGTCGTCCGTATAGGGTGGGCAGTGGTCGAGCGGCATGGCGATATCAGAACCCAGCGCCTCCTGGCCGCGCCGGGCCCACTCGGGCGTATAGAAATGCTTGGCCCCATCGACCATAGAGCGGAACTCGACCCCATCGGGAAAGAGACGGGTCGCATCCCCTAGACTAAAGACTTGGAACCCGCCGCTATCAGTCAGGATCGGGCCGGGCCAGTTCATGAATTTGTGTAGACCGCCGGCCTTCACCACCAGGCGCTGCCCTGGTCGAAGATAGAGGTGGTAGGCGTTGGCCAGGATGATCTCTGCTCCGACCTCACTGACCTCTTCAGGAGTCATACCCCGCACAGCCCCCCTGGTGCCGCCCGGCATGAAGACCGGCGTCTCGACTACCCCGTGAGATGTCGTCACCCGTCCGCGCCGGGCGGCGGTCCGGCCATCGGTAGCTGTTATATCGAATGTAAGAGACATAGGCGACTCACAGTAGCAGCATGGCATCGCCGAAGCTATAGAAACGATATCGTTTCTCTATCGCTTCCTGGTATGCGCGCCGGACAAGTTCGGAGCCGGCGAAGGCCGACACCATGACGATCAGGGTGGAGCGGGGCAAATGAAAGTTGGTCAACACGGCGTCCGTCAGCTTAAATTCGAACCCAGGCCGGATAAAGATATCGGTCCGATACCGCCCGGGCTGTTCCCCTGCCGGGGACCGCGCCCAGGATTCGAGCGCGCGCACAGTAGTGGTGCCGCCCGCGATTATCCGCGAGCCTTGCGCGCGGGCCTCAGTAAGGGCTTGGGCGGCGGCTTCGTCTACCTGATACGCTTCTTAATGCATCCGATGGTCATCGAGTCGTTCGACCGAGATGGGTCGAAAAGTGTCGAGCCCGATATCGAGCGAGATCTTGACCACACGAACACCTGCGTTCCGCAAATCTTTAAGAAGTTCCTCAGTGAAATGAAGGCCCGCCGTGGGAGCGGCCGCCGAACCTGCCTTGGCCGCGTAGACGGTCTGATACCGCCTCAGGTCCTGCTCAGACTTGTGGATATATGGCGGCAGAGGTATTTCTCCGACTTTCGCGATCATTTCAGCCACCGGACCCTCGGCTGTAAGCCGGACGACCCGCTCGCCCCGGTCGCCCGCTTCGAGAACCTCGCCGCGCAGCCCTTCACCGAATGTCAGGCGCGAACCCGGCGACAGGCGTTTGGCCGGTCTGGCCAGCGCCCGCCAATCGTCAGGCGCCACTTCTTCCAGCAGCAATAACTCAACCTGAGCCCCGGTCGTCTTACGACCGCGCAAGCGGGCCGGCCTCACTTGGGTCTCATTGAGCACCAGGGTGTCACCCGGGCGCAAGTATTCGGACAGGTCCGCGAAAGACCGATGTTCGAGGAGCCCCGTGTCGCGCTTTGCGATCAGCAAACGAGAATCAGTCCGGTTATCGAGCGGCTCCTGGGCGATCAATTCCTCGGGGAGCTCATAGTCAAAATCGTCAAGGCTCATTCGCTTCGGTCAGTCTCCTGTCTGATCTTGGCTTCGAACCGCTCGCCTTCGCTGTAGACGCAACCGCAGTAGCGCTGCCTGTACATTTGCAGCGAACGGGCCGTCGCCTGTCAGCGCCGGAAAAGCGGTCTGAAATCCAAGTATTTGAAGTCGACGCCGAATAGTCGGCCCACGGCCCGCCCTACATCCGCTACGGCCTCATGATCTTGATACGGGCTGATCAACAAGGTAGTGGTAAAAGCATCGTATCCATCAGACGCCGCCCGCAAAGCCGCGGCCCTCAAGCGGACCTCGTAACATCGGCGGCAGCGATCGCCCCGTTCTTCGTGACCGTGAACGGCCCCGAAATACAACTTCGGTTCATAGGGAGAAACAAGCAGTGGCGTCCCCTGTTCGATACAAAAGCGTCGCAAATATATGAGGCGGCGGCGCCACTCAAGGGCCGGATGGATATTCGGGTTGTGGTACAAAGCGGCGATTTCGTGCTCTTTTTGCAACTCTTCATGGACGGCCGTGAAACACGGACCGCAGCAGACATGTGTCAATATTCTTGCCATATCTCAATCCTAACAAAGTTCTCGGCCGTCTTTAACCGTTTGAATATCTAACAGTCCTTAAGTTCTTACCACCCGTAACCGATTGATGGGTTAGAACGCGATCAGTGAATGCGGTAACATGGGTGGTTCATGTACACGATTGAAAAAATTGAAAAACGGCGTCGAGAGCTCCGCTTCATCTCTTTGTTCTTGATATATTTCCTGTCGCTCGTCGTCTTTGGCCTCTTCTTCTTTATCGACCGGTTCGTCGGTTTTTGGGCCGCGCTTCAATACAATATCTTCCTCCGGATACTCTTCGTGTCACTGATCATTGCTTTTATCATCTATCTGGCCCAGAAAGAACGGATGCAGGCCCACCTGACCAGGGAATTGCTTGACGAGATGAGCGCGTCGTCGGGGCGGCTGCGCAAGGAGCTGCGCCACAACAAGTTCCTCGCCAAGGTAGGCGAGCTAACGGAGAGCTTGGGAGACGACCAGACCCTAGCCAAGCTCTTTGAATTGGCGATGCGTTTCTTTAAAGCAGACGGGGGCACGGTGATCTTGAAAGATCAGGGGTCGGCATGGAAAGAACCACTGATCGCTAAACCGGACGACATCGACCCGGCCTTACTAAAAGACCTGACGAAACTGGTCGGTAAGAATGGCCGCTCCTTCCTCCAGCCCCAACCGGAATACCCGGACCACCGGACTATCAAGGGCGTCGAATCGATAATGGCCGTGCCGCTGAGGCTCGAGAACCGCCTCTACGGGATCATTGCCTTCTGGTCGGCGCAGACTGAACTTTTCGACGAGAGCGATCTCGGGGTACTCGAGGTCCTGGCTAAAGAGACTTCCGTGGCCGAATTCAATCTGGAGGAAGTACAGACGCGCCAAGATCAGCTTCAGGGACTGCTCGCCATAGTGGCCGAGTGCGGTGACGAAAAGGCAAAAGCCAAGAAGCGGACCCCCCAGCTAGTCGAACAGGTCAGAGCCCTTGGACAACTCCTCGAGCTGAACCCGGCGGCAATTGTAGCTATAGAAACAGCTGTCTATCTGCGACACGTAGATCTCGTCGCCAATGGCTCGGCCCCGCCCGGCTCAAACCCCGCCTCTATTGCTGCGGCGCTCGGTTTTTCGGAAGATGTCGCCCAAGCCTTATCGACCATCGACAATACCGACGGCACAGACCTCCCGCTCAGCGCGCAGATACTTGCCCTGTCTGAGCTCTATGTCTCCAAAGCCTTCCCGGCCCGCGGCCGAAAGCCGGCCCCCAAGAATGTCATTGCCAAACTAGACCCGGAGGCAGTCGAACAATTCGACCCGAAGGTCTTCGAGGCGCTCAAACGCAGTGTCGGGATAGTCTAAGCCGGACCGCTCGCGACAAGCCTGCCGTCGGCCGCCGGATAAATCTCGGGCGGTCCTATCAGTTCGGGGTAGCGCCCCCTTAAGAACGCTCTGACCTCAAAACAAAGATGACACGGGTCGCGATAGAGCCCGCTCGGACGCCATCCGGACTCGCGCGCGAAATCGGCCAAAGCGGCCGGACCACCGGCGGATAATCTGGAGACCAGCGGGTGGTCGCCCGGAACATAGCCGGCGATAACATCGCCCAAAGGTGCGTCGCCGACCGACCGCCCCAACAACAAACCCTGGCAGAGATGAACTTCCCCGTCGGGGCCGATATGGATTCGTCCGGGGGCGGCAAGTCTCTCACTGCAATCCACCAGCTCCGCCCAGTCATATTCTCCGGTGCAGCCAAGCGCATCTACCGCCCGGCCGCGACATACGACATCAGAGTTTTGAGGGTCGCAAGACATGATATCGGCACTCAGGCCCAGCTCTTGGGCGATTGCCGCCGCCCTCAATGCTTTCTCTTTGGGGATGAATTCTTCGTGCCACGAATCCGTACTGATCGAGAGCGAGCGCAATCCGGCAGCGATCAGGGGGGTTAATCTATCCACCGCCGCTGAGCGCGAATGGGCCCAAAAACCGTTTGAGAGCATTCCGACCCATAGACCGCCGAGACTCGCCGCTTCGACGAGTTCCAGCACCAGCTCCGGAAAGAGGAATGGTTCTCCCCCTTCAAGAAAAAGATGATCGATCTCAGGCAGCTCACAAGCCTCCCCGATGAGGGTCAAAGCCCGCTCGCGGGAGATAGCTCGAGAGTGATCTGGACCGGCTGAGAGAAAGCAATGCCGGCAACGAGCGTTGCATTTGTAGGAGACTAGTAAGTGAATACCGCTAACGGTCATCCAAAATCACGACCTTTGGCCGATTATACTCTCAGATGATCGCGTCTACCAGGCCAAAGTCCTTTGCTTCGCTCGCGGACATCCAGACATCCTCGCGCATCTCTTCCTGGATCTTCTTTATTCGCTGCCCGGTCGAATCGGCCAGTTTCTGCGCCAGTTGCGTGTTAAGACGTTCGTAAAAACCGAAGGTGGTCCTCAATTCGTCGAATCGCTGATACCGCCCGGCGGATATCTGATGCATCATCACCCAGCTGCCGCTCGCGCAGAACCGGCTGCCCGGATCACCGGCGGCCAAGATGACTAGAGCCATTGAGAAGGCGTAACCCAGACACAACGTCATCACCGGAGAGGTGATGGTCCGCATCGCTTCGACGATGGCCAGCCCATCCAAAGCGGACCCGCCGCTCGACGCGATCTTCATGACGATCGGTTCTCCCGGGTCCTTAGCTTCGAATTCAAGCATCTTACGGACCACCTCTTTAGAGCGGTCCGTCTCGATCTCCCCGAAATACAGTATCGTTCTCAGGTCATCGAGGGTCTTATAGCGTTCTGCGTCTTGGTGTGACCGCCAACGTTCAAAATCAACGGCTTCTTCTTCGGCTAACTCACGGCCGGCAAGAAGATGCTCGGGCGGATTCCCCTCAGTTGAGGCGTCCATTTTCTTCTTCTTACCCAGAAGGTCGAAACACCGTCGCTTTGGTCGGTCCTACCGATTGCGGGACTTCTTGACTGTCCGAATACCCAGCCAACTAGCGACCGGTAAACCAAAGACCATGGCTACGATCAGCGCCATACACGAATCGTCCGCCCGCTGCTCAACCGGAGTATATGCAGCCCCCGCGGGGCGCCCCGCGGGTATAGGCGTCGGTTCTCCGACCCCGGGGTCAGCAGCTTCCGCCCCCAAAACGGGCGCAGCGAACGAGATCAAGAGAAATATCGTGAATAAGATCGGCAAAGCTCTCTTCATGCGCGCACCTCCCCTGCTCATTCCCAGCGCCACATCAGAACGCTGGCAATAAAGAATACGACGGTCACGGCGACCAGGACTGTCAATTCTAATCCGATCGCCTCCAGACCCTCGCCCCGGATCATCACATTCCTGGTGGCATCGGCCAGGTATTTCAGCGGCAACGCGCTGATAACCGGCTGGATCCAAGCCGGAGCGCTTTCGACCGGGAAGAAAACGCCCCCCAGAAACATCATAGGCATAGTGATGAGATTACTGATACTGTCCGATATCTCCCGGTTCTTGGAGACGCTGGCCACGGTAAAGGCGATCGTGACAAAACAAAGCGAACCGATGATGATGACGACGAACAGGGCGAGGTAACTCCCCACGACGCTGACGTCGAAAAAAACTCGGGCCACAACGACCAGCAGCACCGCCCTGAGGATCGAAAACAATAGTTGGTTCGCGATCTGGGCGGAAAGGAAGATCGGCAATGGCTGGGGCGTGACTTTGAGCCGCCTCAGAATACCGCGTTCGCGATAGTTGACTATTGTGCCGGCCAAGCCGAACATGGCGGAATTCATCAAGGTCATGGCGATGATACCGGGTACCAAAAAGTCTATATACCGAAAATTCCGCTGACGGACGCTGTGGCTTTCGAGCTCCAGCAGTTTGGGCGCCCCGCCCGCGGCCCTGTCGATTTCGTCGAGAACCCCGGCGACGCCCCCGCGCGCCACACCTGACACGAAAGTATTTGACGGATCAAAATAGAGGTCTATCTTGGCCGCACGCGCCCGGTTCGTCGATCCGGCGCCCAGCGCCTGCCCGACCGTGTCGGCGAGTCCGTCGCGCAGGCCCACCACCCCATCAAGATCGCCGCTCTTGAGGTCAGCCCGAGCCGGCCCGAGCGCGCGATAGGACTTAATATCGAGCACCTGCGCCTGATCAAAGCCTTTTCGGACCGCTTGGGACATCTGTGAGCGGTCCAGATCGACCAGGCCCAGCTTGGGCTGCGGCTGCCCGCCGGCAAAGGCGATACCGAAGAGGCCCATCATCATGACCGGGAAAAGAAAGAGCCAAAAAAGCGCCTGACGATTCCGCACGGTCATCTTGAAGTTGGCGACCAACAGTTCGTAAAACTGCCTCAATCCCTCAACCCCTTGCCCGTATAGTGTAAAAAGACATCCTCCAGATTCGCACCGGCGACACTGAGATTCTCCACATCGATATCATGGCGCTTCGCTGAATCAAAGAGACTGAGGACTGATTCCTGGACGTTTTGAGCGTAAAAGACATAGCCATCGTCGACCGGCCTGATCTCAAGGCCGCCCATAGCCGCACCGAACTCGGCGAGCTCGAACTCCTTCGAGGATTGAAAAGTGATCTTTGTCTCGGCTGCCAGCCCTTCTATCAGCTTCTTGGGAGTGTCGATAGCGATGATACCACCGCGGTCCATGATAGCCACCCGTTTGCATAGGACCTCCGCCTCTTCCATATAATGAGTGGTCAAGACGATGGTCTTGCCTTTGGCGCTGATTTCCCGGATGACATCCCATAGCCTGCGTCTGGCTTGCGGGTCGAGCCCGGTCGTCGGCTCGTCGAGGAATATGACTTGCGGGTCGTTGACGAGAGCCAGGGCTATCGAGAGCCGTTGCTGTTGTCCGCCCGAAAGCTCACGGACGACCGCTCTTTCCTTCTCCATCAAGTCGACGGCGCCGAGCAGGGATTCGACTTCTTCATTGCTTAAAAATATGCTGTAGAACGTCCCGAAAAGTGAGAGCATCTCCCGGACGGTCAGATAGTCGAACAGCGCCGTTGCCTGGAGTTGGACGCCGATCAACTCTTTTGTCCGGCCGGGATCCGGCCAGACCGGTATACCTTTTATTGTGATCTCGCCGTCGGTTGGCTCCCGCAGACCCTCGATCATCTCTAAAGTGGTGGTCTTGCCCGCGCCATTCGGTCCGAGTATGCCGAATATCTCGCCGTCGGCCACTCCAAATGAGATGTCATCAACAGCGCGCAGGTCACCGTACTGTTTGACCAGGCCTTTTACCTCGATTATATTCGTTGATTCGAACCTTTCGTTTCGCGGATTTAGACCGTGATTATAGCAGATGGTTTTCGAGCCCAGCGCGTTATGCTTTGCTTCGAGCGGGCTTGGTCCGGGTCTCGGCCCGTGACTGCCGATCGTCGACCCAGAGCAGCCAGACTGTGGCCAACCAGAAACCAAAACCGATACGAACAGCGGTGGCGGCCAGACCGACCAGCAAGATACCTCCGGGTCCAAGTAGGGGCGCCAATCGCGCCACTATCGTTTGAGCGAAAAAAACGGCGGCGGCCAGGGCGAAAATGGGGGCCAAGGCCCGGACATTATCTCGCGCCAACCGAGCACTGGCTCTAGCCGCCGGGACGAGCGGTAGGCGCTCGAGCAGCATCAAATAGGCAGTCAGGGTGAATGGGACAAAGATCGCCCAGCTGAGAAGCTGCCATATGATTACCGTATCTTCCGGAGGCGAGCGTCCGATGATCAGGGCCGTCAGGTCGGAGATTGGTCCATACAGCCGGAACCATAGAACGATGCCGGTCAGCACCGGCACAATGTTCGGCGCCTTAGCCAGCCATTTCTTAGACTTCAGCGGGCGGACCGCCGCTATCAGATAGTTCCTGATGAGAACGGCGGAGGCAACAGCAAAAACTATCTCCATAGTATTGGCCAACGCCAATAACAAGAAGGGGTTGCTCATCGCCGGGACCAACGCCCACGGCGGATAGATGTTTTGCCCGGTTTGAATGGCGCTCCCGGCCGCCCAACCAAGAGCCCGGGCGACACCTTGAAGGGTAAGGTCCAGGGGCGCAACCGCACCCGACCCTTCCTGCATGGCGGTAACGGCCGCCGCTATATCCCCGACAAAACTCGCCGCCATCACGATCAAGACGCTCGGCAGCAAGGCGCTACGGTGCTCGTTAATGTACCGGCCGGCTTGTGTCATTCGGAGTCGAGCATCTTTCCACATGGAGTAGGATTATTCCCCAAGCGCGGTCTATTGAGACCGGGAAGCGGTAAGACGGATACTACTCAGAGAAGAGGGCGTCTGTCCCCGGTACGCCGGTGGGGGCTGGAGTCAACCCCAGGTGATCGTAGGCCCGGGCGGTCGCCACCCGTCCACGGGACGTCCGCTGCAAGAAGCCTAACTGGAGCAGGAAGGGTTCGTAAACGTCTTCGATCGTCTCTGTCTCCTCGCCGAGCGCCACGGCCAAAGTGCTTAGCCCGACGGGAGCGCCGCCGAACTTGGTTATCAAGGTCCGGAGCAAGCGCTGATCCAGTTTGTCGAGTCCGACCTCATCGACCCCGAACATGATCAGCGCGTCGTGCGCCAGCGGGGCAGTGATAAGGCCGTTGGCTTTGACTTGGACATAATCGCGCACTCTTT
>JAUWIO010000206.1 GCA_030605305.1 Actinomycetes bacterium | reverse complement strand
TAAAGAGAAGAGCCCGAAAACCAGGAACATCTGATTGAGGCCCAGGGCCGTGACAAAAGGCTGAGTGAGTAACGGCGTCATGAATTGGCCGAAGAAGAGGGACATGGTCAGGCCGCCGATAGCGCTACCGCGGATGTCGTCCGGCACGACCGAGGCCAGCCAGACGTTGATATTGGCGGGAAGCAGGCCGATCCCCAAACCGCCGACGGCCAAGGCGACGACCGCCGCACTATAGCCACTGGTGAATGACAGCACCAGGTGGTTCACGCCGAAGAACAGGAAGATCAGGAAGAAGATGCTTTGGAAGCTGAAACGCTGCTTGAGCTTCGCGTATTGAAAGGCAATGATCGCCGCCATCAGCCCCTGTATGGACAAGGCCAGACCGATTAGGCTGCTCTTGATGTTCGAGGCTTCCTGTAAGTAGAAGGGGACTTGGAGCGGGAAGATGAAGAAGACAAGCATGCTGAAGAAGGTCGTCAGGTATATCAACCCGAGCGTTCTATAGGGGACGACCGAGCGTTTGCGCGAAGAACCCGCGTCGCTGACGGGCTCGCCTCGTTCAGGTTCATTAACGGTCAGGATAGTGGCGAGCAGGATAACGACCGCAAATAGGTGGACCAGGAAAACCAGTCGCCAGTCGGAATCGGCCAGGATGCCGCCGAAGAAGAGGAACCCCATGCCGCCGAAACTGATAGCGGCGCTTTGATAGCCCATGAACCGGTTGAGGTTGGCTCCGTTGAAGTAGTCGATGATGAGCGTGGTAAAGCCGCTCATGATGGCGGCGATCGCTAGCCCGAGAATGGCGCGAGAGATCAGTATCGAGAAGAGAGAGTCGAGAAAGAACCCGGCCGCACCCGACACAGAGTAGACGGCCAGTCCGGCGATGAGGACGGGCTTTCTTCCCAACCGGTCAAGAAGGAATCCGGCCAGCGGGGCGCCGATGGCGATGAACAGCGCCGGGGTCGTCATGACCAAGCGCACGAGCAGCTCGGCGTTGGGCACATCGTTGAAGGCGGCTAATATCGACGGCAGGGCGGGCGATACGATCGTGACCGCTAAGACGGACAGCGCGCTGCCGGCTAGGATCGTGCCGTTGCGAATGCGGGATTTATCGGTATTCGACATAACATCCTGATTCTACAGGAACTATAATCGACCGATGCGAAAAGTCAGTATTTTGGGTTGCGGTTGGCTCGGGTTGCCTTTGGCTGACCGACTGGTGCAGCTGGGATATATGGTCAAGGGCTCGACCAGATCGCGGCAGCGGCTAGATCTGTTGGCGGGCCGCGGCATCGAGCCGTTTCTGGTCGAAATTGGACAGAGGTCAGCCGATATCCGGAGCTTCTTGGATTCTCCGATTCTGATCATCGATGTCCCCTCAAAAGAGATCAATGATCACCAAGAGCTCTTGACGCGGGTGGAGGAGTCGTCGGTCGAAAAGCTGCTTTTCGTCGGCTCGACCTCGGTCTACGCCAACGTTAACCTAACGATCACCGAAGATGACGGCTTGGAGGCGGGCGATGCCCCCCGCTCGCATATCGAGAAGCTGTGGCGTGCGAGTTCGGCTTTTCAGACAACGATCGTGAGGTTCGGCGGTCTGATCGGCTACGATCGCGATCCGGCCCGATTCTTTCCGAGCGGCAAACCCATCCCGGCCCCGGAATCCCGGGTCAATATGATCCACCGGGACGATTGTGTCGCTATAATCGCGCAAATAATCGAACAGGGGGTCTGGGGAGAGACTTTCAATTGCTGTGCTGACCGCCATCCGCCTAAGAGGGAGTTCTACACGAAAGCGGCCCGCGACGCGGGGCTAGAGCCGCCTGTTTTTGTAGAGACCGCCACGGATGCCTTTAAGATAATCAGCAACAAGAAAGTGAAGAGCCGCCTGGGCCTTGAATTTCGTCACGACGTTTAACTAAGGCGGATGACCGAAGAATCCTCTGCGACCCACACCCCACTGATCTCCAGGTCAGACCGAAGATTCCTGAGCCTCTCGACCCCCGATTCTGTTTGGCGCCGATGTTCTGTTTCATCGACCGGGTTGGCCAGACAGTCATGGTGGCCGCTGACATATACTTGGCGCACAGCATGCCTCTCTACCGCTAAGTCGATCGTGCCGAGAATGCGGTCTATGTCCGGGTCGACTGAGGCGAGCAGACCGTCGAGCCCCGGCTCGGTGATCAAGTCGACGTAACTGACCTCGGCGTCTTGTTTGATCCACTCGATAAGCGGGAGGTGGATGCGCCCATCGATACAGCACAGACAAAGGGCAAAAGTGTTTGGCTCCACGGTCCTCCTTTAGGTCATGATATTGATGTCGGCGTAACTTTGAATGATAGAATATATCATGTGGCATCTGCATCAAATATCCTCTTTGTCTGTTATGGCAATATCTGCCGGAGTCCGATAGCCGAGTATTTGGCGCGGAAGATGGAATTGACCTCGGGAGTGATAGATAGCGCCGGGACACACGCGAGCTTCGGGAGTCCGACCGAAGAGGCGATCGCCGTCATGCGTGATGAATATGCGGTCGATATCTCGGGCCACCGCCCTAAGAGGGTGGCGACCGTGGCTTTGCCTATTTTCGATCATATCGTGGCCCTCAATACCGAGATTGCCGACTCCTTGAAGGCTGACTATCCGAACCAGGCGGACAAAGTCATAGACTGGGGTGTCGAGGACCCGTACTTGTTGGGAGCCCAAACGTATCGGCGTTGCGCTCGCGTCATCTCCCGCAGGTTAACTGAGT
>JAUWIO010000241.1 GCA_030605305.1 Actinomycetes bacterium | reverse complement strand
GTCGGGCGGATGGACAAGGACTGGGCGATCGATCTCGGTATGACCGGTCCGCTCCTGAGGGCCACCGGTTATGAGTGGGATGTGCGCCGCGGCGACCCGTATTCTGTCTACGATAAATTCGATTTTGAGATACCGGTCGGCACTAACGGCGACTGTTTCGACGCCTATTGGATCCGGATGGCCGAAATGGAGCAGAGCCTGAGGATCGTCCAGCAGGCGCTTTCGTCTCTTCCCGATGGGCGAGTAATGGCCAAGGGCGTGCCGCTAAATGTGAAGCCGCCCAAGGGCGAGGCTTACGCGCGTATCGAATCACCCCGCGGCGAGCTTGGCGTGTATATTGTGAGTGACGGGACCGGCAAGCCTTATCGGGCGAAGCTCCGGGCGCCGTCTTTCGTCAATCTACAGGCCGTTCCCGATCTATGGAAAGGCGCGCTCGTGGCCGACGCGATCGCTTTACTGGGCATCTTTGAGCCCGTACTTGGAGAAGTGGACCGCTAGTGGATATCTTTATGGGTATCGGCTGGATCGCCCTCAAAGGTGTCATCGCCTTCGCTATCGGGCTCGGAAACGTCATCATTTTTCTCTATGCCGAGCGAAAGATCCTGGCTGACCTTCAAGTCCGTATGGGGCCGATGCGCGTTGGCTACCACGGCATCCTGCAACCCATCGCCGATGTCATCAAGTTACTGACTAAAGAAGATATAAAACCGTCAGCCCGCGACAAGTGGCTCTTTTTTCTGGGTCCGATAATCGCGGTGGCCCCGGCCGTCATGCTCTATCTGACTATTCCGATCAGTCAGAATCTCTACGTGGCCGATCTCGACCTTGGTTTCTTCTATCTCTTCGGGGTCATGACCGTCGTCCCGGTCGGGGTGCTGGTGGCCGGTTGGTCGTCATATAATAAGTACTCATTGCTTGGCGGATTGCGGGCGGCCGCCCAGCAGATCAGTTACGAGATACCGCTGCTCATCTCCATCCTCGGCGTCATCATGATCGCCGGGAGCTTCAGCCTGGTAGATATCGTCAATGCTCAATCCGGTTTCATTACGATAGGCGGAGTGGCGATCCTGCCGCGCTGGTTCATCTTCTTGCAGCCATTCGGATTTCTCTTCTTCTTTATCGCGGCCTTGGCCGATACTCAGCGGGTTCCTTTTGATATTCCGGAGGCCGAGACCGAACTGGTCCAGGGTTATTTCACCGAGTACAGTAGTATGAAGTTCGCCCTCTTCTTCGTCGGCGAGTACTCGGACACATTGATCGTCGCCGCCCTCACCGTCATTGCTTTCTTCGGCGGTTGGAGCGGTCCGTACTTGCCGGACGTCGTCTGGTTCTTTTTGAAAGTCTATGCCGTCGTCTACCTGATCATTTGGATACGCGGGACTTTACCTCGTATCCGGATCGACCAGTTGATGGAGTTTGGTTGGAAAGTATTGTTGCCGCTGACGCTAGTGAATGTCATGGTGACCGGATTTTTGTTGGTTAGGTGAGATTGTGTTAGGAATGCTAAAAGGGATGGCCGTCACGTTCCGCCACGTGTTTCGCCGGGCGGTCACCTTCCAATACCCGGATGAAAAGCGTAATGATCTGGCGCCCCGCTTCCGGGGGGAGCTGAAGTTGGTCGATGCTCTGGGAACCGACAGCGGCGATAGCGACCTGCGCGTTGAAACGCAGAAAATGCCGCCGTGCATGGGGACATGCCCGTCGAATATCAGGATCCGTGAATACGTCGGTCTGGTCTCCATGGGCCGCTTCGATGACGCTATTCAAGTTATAAAACAAGACAACCCGCTGCCGCTTATCTGCGGCCGGGTCTGCCCGCACCCTTGCGAGGAAGCCTGTCGCCGGGGTGAAAAAGACGAGGCGGTGCCGATCAATCCGCTCAAGAGATTTGCCGCCGACCACGATCTGAAACTACGCCTCGACGGTAAAGGCTATCTGCCGAAGCCCAACGCCAAGAAAGGCAAGAAAGTCGCCTGTGTCGGCGCCGGCCCGGCCGGGTTGACGTGCGCGTGGTATCTGGCGCTCGATGGGTATGAGGTCACAATATTCGAGAAACTTCCGGTTGCCGGCGGCATGTTGGCCGTAGGCATCCCCGATTACCGCCTGCCGAAAGATATCCTTCAGGACGAGGTGGACCAGATAGTGGCGCTCGGCGTCGACCTACGCCTCAACACCGGCGTCGATGACCTCGATGGCCTATTTAAAGATGGCTACGACGCGGTCTTTGTCGGTGTCGGTGCGCACAGACCGATGAAGCTTGAGATCGAAGGTGAGGGCTCCCTGAAGGGCGTCATCCCGG
>JAUWIO010000031.1 GCA_030605305.1 Actinomycetes bacterium | reverse complement strand
CGAGGACGCGCCGTGTCTGCGTATCGACGACCATTTTTATTAGGCCGCGCGTGTCACCCGATATGATGGCCCTTGGCAGTTCCGAGTAATCGACAATCCTGCTTTCGACCTGGTGACGACGGTGGGCGGCGTCGTTCTCTGTTAGACCGACCCGGGCGGCCCGAGGGTGAGTAAAAACACAACTGGGGATCGCCTCATAGTCGATGTGGTGCGCCAGCCCGCCCAGGGCGTTCTCAGCGACGACGATGCCTTCTTTATGCGCGGCATTCTCGATCATCGGCCCCCCGCGCACATCTCCGGCAGCAAAGAGGTGCGGCAGACTGCTGGCCAACTCGTCATCGACAAGGATCGCACCCCGGTCATCGATCTCAACCCCGATCGCCTCAAGGCCTAGGCCTGCTATGTCCGGCACTCGTCCGACCGCCGGCAGGATTTCTTGTGCCCGATAGCGACGGGTCCCGTGATTGGTTTGAGTTATGACTTCCTTGTCGTTCCCGATCCAGCGGGCCGCTTGCGGGGCTTCGCCGACGACGATTCTTACTCCATCCTGGCGCAGACTGCCGGCCAGCGCCTCAGCCACCTCCGGCTCAAATGTGGGCAACACCTGGCTTCCACGCTGTAATACGGTCACATCCGTACCGAAATGAGCGAATATTTGAGCAAACTCCATCGCGTGCGCTCCACCGCCAATGATCATCAGCGAACGTGGAGGTTTCGACATCGACAACCAATCCGATTCATTTAGGCAGTCAAGATCATCTAGTCCATCGATAGCGGGTTTTTGCGGGATCGAACCGGTCGCCACCAAGAATGCATCGCCGTGGAGCGTCTCTTCATCGACTCTGATTTCCCTCGGCCCCACAAATGCGGCGCGACCGCGAAAACGCGTCAGGTTCTTTAGGCGAGCTACCGGCCATTCGTAGTTCTGCAAACGGGTGCTATCTATCGCTCGGCGGGCGGCAGCTGTTGCCTCTGCCCAGGGCGAGCTGCTGGTCGGGATACACCCCAGGTTAATAGTGCTTCCTCCGATTTCCCCGGATTCGATCAGGGCTGTTCGGACTCCATATGACTACGCACTGATAGCTGCGGCCGTCCCGGCCGTTCCCCCACCGATAATCACGAAGTCAAATCTGCGCATACCTATAGTTACCCAAATGCCTTATCAAGCCGGTGTCAAAAAGGGGGAACTTATATATACTAGGTGGAGTTCTTTTACGGGACGTGGCGCAGTTTGGTAGCGCACCGGGCTGGGGGTCCGGTGGTCGCAGGTTCAAATCCTGTCGTCCCGACAGCTCAGAGAGGTATCGGTGAAGCCGATGCCTCTTTTTTATCTCCTAGTGACTTACCTAATCCAGCACAGTTGGGACGAAATCCTTGATGGCCTCCGGGTAGACCATTGCCGCAACAATCGCGCCAATGGCGAATAGGACCACGACTATCAAGACAATCAGTAGCTTTTCTTCTACAGACCGTCTTCGTTTTGAAGTTAAGTCAAGAAGAGCCTGAACCTCATTCATAGCTTTAATCATAAGAAATTGCTCATTTTTGTCAAGCTTGCTTGTTATGAATTGGACTGCTTAATGGCGATTAGTGTCCACCCAAACCGACCATTTCATCTTTCACCTGTTCACAGTATTAAATAAATAGGTTGACAAGCGCCTGTTCTTTGTCTATCGTATTCTGGCTGATAGGGCCACCATTCTCGAGAAGGGATAAATATGATCGCTGTCAATATTTTTATCGCTTTCTTTGTCACCGTCGCTCTTGGCATCAGCTGGCTTGTCTTCAATCTCGTGTTCGGAGACACGCCGCCGCTGGCACCGCCCGGAGCCGGAGAAACACACGCCGCCGTCCCAGAGATCGCCGCAAATGAACCAATAGCCAATGTATCTGACCAGCAGGAAGCCACCAGATTAGAGGCTACTGCGACTGTCGAGACGCCGGTCAAGTCGACAAAGCCACGCGCAAAGACGACCACCAGGAAGAAAACGGGGAAGGCGGGCACCAGCAAGACCAAGCCCGCTACCAAGAAAAAGACTGCCAAGCCGGCGACCACTAAAAAGGCGGCCGTCAAGAAAAAGACCGCGAAGCCGGCGGGTGCTATAAAGACGACCAAACCGGCGGCAGCTAAAAAAACTGCTACCAGAAAGCCTGGACGACCCAAGAAGCAGACCGGCATTACCTGTCGGGATGAACTTGTGGCCGCGGCCAAGGTGCTCGCTCGCGACAATGGGACCGATGAATTCGCCGCCAAAGAGATCGTCGACTATCTATTAGAGAACGGCAGTGCTTACACCACCGGGACTATTCGTTCGCAGCTCGTCTTCAGGAGCGGGTCGGAAGAAGAGTCGAACAATGGTGATGGACCGAAGGACTTTACCCGCGTCAAACGCGGCGTCTATCGCCTGGCTGGCTGACCTCCGGCGCCGATGCTGATCGGAATCGGGCAGATCGATATCGCCTGGGAAGACCCGCCCGGCAACCGCGAGACAGCTGAACGACTTTCAAATAGAGCAGCTGAGAAGAGCTGCGATCTGCTCGTTTTGCCTGAGCTCTTTACCTCCGGATTCTCGATGACGACTGAGAAATTTGCGGAAGCACCGGACGGCCCCACGCCTGCACTGCTAAGCTCGCTGGCGCAGCGCTCGAACCTTGCTATCCTGGCAGGGCTGGCCATCCGAGACCGTGACCAAAAAGCGGTGACGAATTCTGCGGTTTTGTTTGATCGCGACGGCAAGTCCAGCGCTAGATTCAACAAGCTCCACCCTTTCTCGCCAAGCGGCGAAGACGTTCACTACAAAAAGGGCGATGCTCCAGTCACATTCGAGATCTGTGGCACCCGAGCTTCCGCCGTTATCTGCTATGACCTGCGGTTTCCTGAAGCTTTTCGGACGGTCGCTTCCAAATTCTCTATCTTCTTTGTCCTCTCTAACTGGCCTAGCGCCCGTGCCGCCCACTGGGAAGCGCTCCTAAAAGCGCGGGCCATCGAGAACCAAGCGTTTGTGGTCGGCGTCAATCGCGTCGGCACGGCCGGCAATGGGGTATCTTATAGTGGCGGCTCGCTGGCATTCAATCCTTGGGGTGACGAGCTGGCCCGGGGCGGGACGACAGAAGAGCTACTGCTGGTCGACATCGACCCGGCGGAGGTTGAGGCAACCCGCAGGCAGTACCCCTTTCTGCGGGACAGCCAGCCCTAGTTGTTTGCTGCTTTTCTTTGCGGCCAATTATTCCCCCACCACTTACTTAAGTGGTAATATATCGAGACGGTCAAAGGAGTATGAATGAGAGCGATCCGCAAGTTTTCCAAGTACCTGGTCCTGACACTTTTTGTGCTCTCGCTCTTTCCGAGCGTAGCCTTTGCTTATCTCGACCCCGGCACCGGCAGCTATCTCATGCAGGTACTCATCGGCGGAGTCATGGGTGGGATGTTCGCTGTCTCGATGTTCTGGCGCAGGATCGTGGCCTTCTTCTCCAACCTCTTCGGACGGGGCACATCGAAAGACAACTTGGCAGATGAACCGAGCAAGCCATCTGACCCCAGCGAATAACTGATGCCCTCGCAAGTCGTCCCCGGATCGTTCCGAGACCCGAGCGGGTTTCTGTTCTTTAGAGACGACGGCATCTATCGTCAGATCAATCACGGTTATCAAGAAAACTACGACCTATTGATGTCCTCGCGGCTCTATTCGACCTTGGTCGATGCCGGTCTGCTGATCCCTCACGAGGAAGTCGAAGCGGCGCCCGTCGTCACGGAGCAGGCGTATAAGATCATCAAGCCGCAGCTGATAGACTTTATCTCCTATCCTTACGAGTGGAGCTTTTCCCAGCTTAAAGACGCGGCGCTAGCCACGCTCGCTATCCAGAAGTGGGCTATCGATTTCGGTATGACCCTTAAGGACGCCAGCGCCTATAACATCCAGTTCGTTGAGGGCCGTCCGCTCCTGATCGATACGCTCTCGTTCGAGCGGTACGAGGAGGGCCGTCCTTGGGTCGCCTACCGACAGTTCTGCCAGCACTTCCTGGCGCCATTGACACTCATGGCTTATTCGCACATCAACCTCAACCAGCTCTTGCGGGTCTATATAGACGGCATTCCACTCGATCTGGCCAGTGCCCTCCTGCCGGTGCGCACGCGTTTTAGGTTTTCGCTCCTGACCCACCTGCACATGCATTCCCGCAGTCAAGAACGCCATGCTGACAGCCATGACGGAAAGGCCCGTTCGGCCAAGTTGGGAAAAACCGCCTTCTTGGGGATCATCAATAACCTGGAGTCGGCGATCAGAAAACTCGAGTGGCGCCCCGGGAAAACCGAGTGGGGCGACTATTACGAGAGCACTAACTATACTTCTGACTCTCACAAACATAAGGTGGAAGCCATCGTCGGCTTCCTCGACCGCCTGAAGCCACGAAAAATATGGGACCTCGGCGCGAATACGGGCCTCTTTAGCCGCCTTGGGGCCGACCGCGGTATCCCCACTGTCTCATTCGACATCGACCCGGTAGCGGTCGAGAAGAACTACCTTAACGTTAAAAAGGGCGACAAGCTGGTCCTGCCGCTGTTGTTGGACTTAAGCAACCCGAGCCCCGGTATCGGCTGGAAGAACGAGGAGCGGATGTCCCTGCTCGATCGAGGCCCGACCGACATGGCTTTTGCGCTGGCGCTCATCCACCATCTGGCCATATCAAACAATCTGCCGCTAGTGCGGATAGCCGATTTCTTTGACCATATCTGCGAATCGCTGGTCATCGAGTTCGTGCCCAAGACCGACTCTCAAGTGAAGCGCCTCTTGACCACCAGAGAAGACATCTTTCCCGATTACACCCAAGAGGCATTCGAGAAGGTCTTTAGCGAATACTTTACGATACAAGACGCGGTAGCCCTAGACGGCTCTGAACGCACTCTTTACCTGATGGTGAAGAGGCAAGCTTAGCGGCCTGCTTCTAGCCTACCGCTTCGACGCCACCGCATCGACTGCAAACTTGGCCCGCCCCGGTGTCCCGAGATTGACCACTTTGAGCCAGTGCGTGCCCTTGGTGGCAAAGCTGGTGTAGAAGACGCGCTGCCGGGCACTCGTCGTTGGTGAGTAGGCATCGATCGTCTTAACATGCTTACCGTCGACACGATCGGCGGTGTTTTGGCATACTTCTCCTTTGTTGGGCAACCGAAATATTATGCCATGTTGCTACGCCCCAGAAAAGGCTCAGTCAGGCCAACCGACGAAGGTAGTCCCCGGCTGGGCCTTGGTCCCGGTCGTATGGCAGGCCACGCAGAATTCGGGCTGGTGGCACTCCCAGCACCTGTCGGCGCCGTTTCGCTTGACGAACGGCATGGCGCTTTCCCACCACGGTACGCCCAGCTCGTCTGGGAAGGCATCGTAGAAACGCTTGGGGTGGCACTGCATGCAGAAGTCGGGATTACGACCGAATGTCGATGTGTCGGAGTCGTGGCAACGGCGGCAAACACTGCACGTGCCGGGATCGAGGCGGTTCCCCTCGGTTGTCGTGAAGAGTGGGGTGCCGGTCAAGCGGCTCGCCTCTTTATAGTGTATCTTCCGCCACTTCGGAGCGTCCGGCTCATCTTCCCAGTGCTGGCTCCATTTCGGGATGTTATGCGGCAGCGTCACGCCTTCGTGGCACTCATCGGTACACCAGGTTGTCTTTTCATGACATCGGAGGCACTCAAAGTCGGTCTTCTGCGCCGCCCGCCCGTGACCTCCCTTGATCCAATCGACGTTGTGAGGATGAAACTCGTGACAAGTCTTGCAAAAACTGAGTTCCTTGCGCCGATGGCAGACGAAGCACTGGGGATACTCTGATTCCAGCTCCTCCATGTTGGGGATCTTTTCACCCCGGCGCTTGTCCCCTCTTAGGGTCTTGTGGCGTTTGATCCAGTCGGCGCTCTGGTGGTCTTCGTTAAAAGCGGGGAACTTTACTCGATGACATTGCGGGCAAAGAGTGCGGTCGATGAGGATCTTGCCGTCCATGCTCCGCTCCACCTTCTTTATCTCTTTGTGGCATAGAGAGCAAGTGAAGTTGGTGAAGGACTGCTCAAGGTGCATGCGGTGCCAGGGGGTCTCGTCGTTGCGCATGTCGGCATGACAGCCTTCACAAACAGAGTCATCCTGGTCGCCGGCGGCGGCATGGGCGACTTCCTCATTATCGGTTCCGATCAGCCCATTCGAAACGCTGAATAAGCCTGAACCTACAAGCGAAAAGACGCTATTATTGGTGGCTATGGTCACTAACAAGACCACGATAACTATGACAGCGAAGGCGGCGCCGGCCAATAATTGACGTCTCATCGACTGCTCCGTAAGCCGGTTTCAATTGAATTCGTATAATTTTTCACAAACAAAAATAAAACCATAAACAGTAATTGTCAATAACTCTAACACGTATTATAATCAACCCCCAAGAGGTATTCCGCACCATACCTAAACAGGAGGCTTTTTTGAAAAGCTCGATCAAGCGGCGTGATTTTATTAAGTACTTATCTGCCGGACTTACTGGTCCTGCGTTTCGTAACCTCTTTAGTTACAGGAAGAGTGCCGTCGAAGAATTAGTTTCGTATGTTGTGCCGCCCGCGGGCGTCGTTCCTGGGCTCCCTACATACTATAACTCTGTTTGCCGTCAATGTGCCGCCGGTTGCGGAATTGAGGTCAAAATACGCGAGGGACTGGCGAAGAAGCTGGAGGGAAACGCTGAGTTTCCAGTCAACTTCGGCAAGCTTTGCTCTCGCGGACAAGCCGGGCTACAAGTAGTCTACAATCCCGACAGACTGACGACACCCCTCATAAAGAGAGACGGTGAGTTCGAACCGGCTTCATGGTCGCAGGCCCTTAAGGTTGTCGCCGATCGACTGCAAATCATCAAGGAGAGCGGTAAGAGCGACAATATTGTGTATCTCTCCGAACCTCTACGGGGTACTCTAGCGAGCCTCTTTAGGGTATTCGCGGAGTCGCTCGGAGGCGGAGAAGTCGGCTCATACGACCCCCTTAGCGATGACGGGCTCTTGGCCGCCAATGAACTCTGCTTTGGCGAGCTGACTTTTCCTCACTACGACATAGGCAATGCCGACTACTTGGTCTCTTTCGGGGCCAATTTTCTTGATACAT
>JAUWIO010000175.1 GCA_030605305.1 Actinomycetes bacterium | reverse complement strand
TTACCATGGTCGACATGACCGATGGTGCCGACGTTCATATGCGGCTTCGTTCTCTCGAATTTAGCTTTCGCCATATTGCCTCCCTCTACTTACCAGCTTTAAACTTCTCAAGCACCCGTTTTTGGATACTGATATCTAACCTAACTACTTGCTATATCCTGCCCGCTCAACTGTTCGCTGCTGCCAGCGAGACATCGCCTTGCGCTTTACTGATGATCTCTTCGGCGATACTCGCGGGCACCTCGTCATACTTATCGAACTGCATGGAAAAGGTCGCCCGGCCCTGGGTCCGCGAGCGCAGATCTGTCGCATAGCCAAACATCTTGGCCAAGGGGACCATCGCTGAGACGACTCGCGAGCCGGCGCGGCTATCGATACCTTCGATCCGACCGCGACGCCCGTTCAGGGCGCCCATGACCTCTCCGAGAAAGTCCTCGGGCACAACCACCTCTACATCCATGACCGGTTCCAAAAGGACCGGTTTGGCTTTCTTGGCGGCCTGCTTATAGGCCATAGAACCGGCTATCTTAAAAGCCATCTCCGAGGAGTCGACTTCGTGATACGAACCATCGTCCAAGACGATCTTAACATCGACCGTCGGGTAGCCGGCCAATATGCCGCTTTCCATCGCCCCGATGATGCCTTTCTCGACCGCCGGGATGTATTCCCGTGGAATGGAGCCACCGGTTATCTTATTTTCGAACACAAAACCGGAGCCGGTCTCGCCCGGCTCGAGATCGATAACTACGTGCGCAAACTGCCCTTTACCGCCAGTCTGCTTAACGAACTTGACGGAAACTTTCGATACCGGTTTGCGCAAAGTCTCACGGTACGCGACCTGCGGACGCCCGACATTGGCGCCGACCTTGAACTCTCTCAATAACCTATCTACGATTATCTCAAGATGGAGTTCGCCCATCCCGGCGATGATCGTCTGGCCGGTCTCTTCATCGAAGCGGACTTTGAACGTCGGATCCTCCTCGACCAGTTTCGCCATGGAGCTGCCGAGTTTATCTTGGTCGGCCTTAGTCTTGGGCTCGATAGCCACGGAGATCACCGGGTCAGGAAAGACCATGGACTCCAGGACTATCGGTTTTTCCAGCGCACATAGAGTCTCGCCTGTCGCAGTCTTCTTCAGGCCAACGGCGGCACAAATATCGCCCGTGCTGACCGCATCTATATCTTCTCTAGTATTAGCGTGCATCTGCAGTATCCGTCCGACCCGCTCTTTCGCTCCACTGTTTGAGTTGAACAAATAAGAACCCGCCTCAAGCCTGCCGGAGTAGACCCGAAAGTATGTGAGCTTACCGACATATGGGTCGGTCATGACTTTAAACGCCAAAGCGCAAAACGGCTCGTCGTCCGCTGGGCGCCGCACCTCTTCTTCCTCGGTCTTCGGATGAAATCCGATGATCGAAGGCACATCAGTAGGTGAAGGCAGGTAGTCGACGATCGCGTCAAGTAATAGTTGAACACCCTTGTTCTTAAATGCTGACCCCAACGTAACCGGGATCACCTCAAGGCTCAAGGTCGCCGCTCTGAGCGCCGCGCGCAACCGGGCTTCGTCGATATCGTCGCCTTCGAGATAGGAGTTCATCAGATCATCGTCATATTCGGCGACTGCCTCGAGCAGGTGGCCGCGGGCCTCTTTCGCCTCATCGGCCAACTCGTCCGGTATATCGGTGTCATCCCATTTCTGACCCGTCTCATCCTTAAAAATCCGCGCTTTCATTGTCATGAGGTCGACGATGCCTACGAAATCCTCTTCCGCCCCTATCGGCAGCTGGATCGGGACGGCGTTCGCCTTAAGCCTGTCTTTCATCATGGCGACGACATTCAAGAAATCGGCGCCGACGCGATCCATCTTATTAATGAACGCCATCCTGGGTACACTATACTTGTCCGCTTGGCGCCAGACCGTCTCTGACTGCGGCTCTACACCTTCGACCGCACTGAAGACGGCCACGGCTCCATCGAGTACCCGCAGAGAACGTTCTACCTCGACAGTGAAGTCCACGTGCCCGGGCGTATCTATAATATTTATCGTGTGATCGCGCCACTTACAGGTGGTCGCAGCGGATGTGATCGTAATGCCGCGCTCCTGCTCTTGTTCCATCCAGTCCATGACCGCTGTACCCTCGTGAACTTCCCCGATCTTATAGGTCCGTCCGGTGTAATACAGAATACGCTCAGTCGTCGTCGTTTTGCCGGCGTCGATATGGGCCATGATCCCGATGTTTCTAATATTTTCTAATTTAGTCTTCATACGCTCCCTGTATAGTCGGTGTCATCTGCTTCTCGTAGTGTTGAAGGTCGCTGCTCTGCTGGCCGCGACCGGCTACTCTACTTGATTTGGGTGACTACCGCCTCCATTCCCGTACTCTACCAGCGATAATGCGCAAATGCCCGGTTGGCTTCGGCCATCTTGTGGACATCTTCGCGCTTCTTGATGGAAGCCCCCTGGCCGGTCTGAGCATCCAGGATCTCTCCGGCTAACTTCTCAGCCAGTCGCTTCTCACGCCGGTCTTTAGCAAATCCCACCATCCACCGCAGCGCCAGGGCCGTGGCTCGCCGCCCTGAGACTTCGATCGGTACTTGGTAGGTGGCTCCTCCGACCCGCCTCGACTTGACCTCGAGCTGCGGGCGGATATTGTCGATAGCTTTTTTGTAGACAGCTACCGGGTCATTACCCGTTTGTTGTTGGATAATGTCAAAAGCTTCGTACACAGACTTTTCGGCAACACTCTTCTTGCCGCCTTGGAGTACTTGATTTACGAGCTGCGATACCAGGCGATTATTGTACCTGGGGTCGGGAGTAACCGGACGTTTTGTTGCGGCGGCTTTACGCGACATGCGCTACATCCCCGCTTTCGTTCCGTACTTTGAGCGGGCCTGTTTACGATCGGCAACGCCGCTGGCGTCCAAGGCTGCCCGCACTACTTTGTATCTAACACCCGGCAGATCTTTCACTCGGCCCCCGCGAACCAGGACAATTGAGTGCTCCTGTAAGTTGTGTCCGATCCCTGGGATATAAGATGTGATTTCCATCCCGTTGACCAGGCGGACTCGCGCCACTTTGCGCAGGGCTGAGTTCGGTTTCT
>JAUWIO010000052.1 GCA_030605305.1 Actinomycetes bacterium | reverse complement strand
GGGATACCTACAATGCGCGAGGGTCTTAAACTTTGCCGGATATTGAGGATGAAGAAGGTCGCGAAATTGAAGCGATCACGGAAGGCCAAGAGGATGAAGTTCGAGGCCGACGTCGTGCGCTTTTATTTTGGCTTCTCGGCTTTCTTCTCGCGGCCGGAGGGATCGGTGGCCTCGGTTATGTCGCTTTAAAAACCGGCCCGGCCGCCGTTCAGATCTACGAAAGCCGCGACTGCCTGGCTTGCCACGCCGAACAGCTAGAGCTGATGAAGCGCAAGGCCGTCCACGATCCCTTTGTCCGCAAACAGTGCACCGCCTGTCATACCCGCCACGGGGACGAGATCGTGACCACGATCAGCTCGGTCCGGAAGTTGCTTGGTTTCACCGACACTCGGATCGACGAACAAGGCCGCTTATTGAAAAATGAGCAGTTGCCATCAGATGAAGCTCCGAAGCCGAAAGAGAAATCGGAACTGAAGAGGCCCCTGCGAGAACTATGCGCCGACACTTGCCACACAAACCTCTATAACGTAGGCATGCAAAAGAAGATCAAGATGCCGCCATTCATGAACAAACAATGCACTAGTTGCCATGAGGTGCACGCTTCCGATCAACCGTTCATGCTGAAGGCGGCGGTCAAACCGCTTTGTCTCTCATGCCATCAGAAGATAGCCAAGTATTACCTCGAGCCTAATCTGCACCCGCCCTTTAAAGCGGGTTCTTGTACCTCGTGCCACCGAGGCCATGCCTCAAACGTCAAGCCGCTACTGAAGAGGCGGCCGAAGACACTGTGTATTAGTTGCCATCAATCGATCGCTAAGTTCTTCTCGATGAAGACGAAGATGGAGCCCTTCGAGCTTGGCCTCTGCCCTAAGTGCCATAACCCCCACGGGACCTCGACCGACAAGCTCCTGCATAAACCTGTGCCGGACCTTTGTCTTGGTTGCCACAAAGGTATCGCTGAGATGAAGAAAAAGCCGGTGCAGATGCCGCCGTTCCGGCAAGGCCTTTGTCTGGGTTGTCATTTCCCGCATGGATCCGAGAACGCCAAGCTGTTGAAGGCCCCGCTTAAGGGCAATAAGATCTGCTTCAGATGCCATGGAGACAAGCAGAAGAACTACGAGCCCATCGGGCACAACACGATCGCTTACACCAATGCTTCTCCATACCAGCCTGAAGGCGGAGTCGGCAGCTGTCTGAACTGTCATGAGCCGCACGGCTCGGATTATAGCGGGTTGATTCAGCGAGAGGTCATCTCGCTTTGTCTGACCTGCCACGGTCCGCGCCGCTACTTTTCGCATCCGCTGGGTTTTGAAAAACCCGATCCGCGCCGCGGTGGGTATTTGCGCTGCACCAGTTGCCACAACCCGATGGGGAGCGGCAATGAGAAACTGAAATGGGCCTCAAAAGATGGGCTCTGCATCAGATGTCACGAGAAGACGAATCCGTCTTATATCTACTTTAGCGTCGAGCCTTTCCATCGCTATCAGATCCCTGATAGCCTTCCGTAAACCACAGGTTGATGGTATTCGATGACCGAAAAACGGCCAGCACGCGCTCCGGCAATAGCGGCGACCGCACTTCTGGTCGTCCTGGCTGCCGCGTGGTGGGCACTATCCGCCCACGGGCCGCTGGGCGGAGATCGAGAGCCTGATCGAGAGCGGTGGGCTGTCCTGTATGAGAAGGGCCGCCTGGTCCAGGCCCGCGATGAACTCCGGAGTTATCTAGAGAAAAAGCCTGGAGACGACCGGGCGCGAGAAGTTCTAGCCGATATATGGTGGCGGCAAGGGCGGCCCGAGATGGCCCTGGCTCAATTGCGAAGCGTCGAATCCTTGTCCGACGGCGGTCGATATCGTACCGGCGTCTTGGCATTACGAATGGGGGAGGCGACGGCGGCTGTTGAAATATTGGGCGGCGCGAGTCCCGACCAACCCCGATCGTTTCAGTTCCACTACGAGTCGGTCCGGGCGCTTGCGGCCGGCGGGAGCTTGGAGCTGGCCGCAATAGAGTGGGAGCGCGCTTCTCAATATCTCCCCCCGGCGGGAGAAGCGATCTTAGCGCCAACCCGATCATCGACGACAGCGCCCTCCCGGCCGAACACGTTCATCACTGAGCTCGCAGGTACGTTTACCACCGGGACAGTTCAGATCACCGGGGTCGCGACCGGACCGGGGACCGATGACGCCGTCAATCTGCTTATTGTCGGCGATGACGGCCGCTTTTGGGATACACATGATTCCACTTGGTCGTCGGAGCCTGTTTTTACCAAGAGCGATGTCGCACCCCCGGTCGGTGAGGAGAGGTTTTGGCGAAGTCGCTGGGACCCGCCGATAGCTGATGGGCGACGATTATTGATCATCGCGCAGGCAGGAGACGCCACGCATACCACCAGTCGATTACCGGCTGCGACTCTTATAACGGTAGATAATCGACCGCCCGCCATTATTGGTTTTGGCCCTGCCGGCGGCAGCTCTTTGGTAGCGGAAGCCAGGGCGACTATCAAGGGCGAGGTAGCCGGGGCGGTTTGGATGCGCTTCGCTGCCCGTGTGGAAGAACTTCGGGCCGTCGACTATATCCCTTACACGACGACCGCTACTGTCGATCTGCCTCAAAAGGATGGCCGTCGGCACATTTACGGTCAGTGGCGGGATGCCGCCGGAAATGAGACCGTTCCCGGCGCTGCGGGCAGCCGGGCCACCGTGTTCCTGGACACCACACCGCCTGAGATCGCCTCGGTTTTCCCCCGTCCCGGCGCCACTGATGTCAATTCCGATCTACTCCTTACTGTCAATTTCGCGGAGTCCGGTTTGGATACTTCAAGTATTGGCCCGGGCACGTTCAGGCTTTATGACATGGAAGGAGAAGAAGTACCCGGTGCAGTCCGGTACGATCGCCAAGCCATGACGGTCGTTTTCTCTCCCGAGGGGGCGCTTGAGCTAGGGGCGCGGTACGAAGCAGTCCTGGCCGGCGGCGTCCGGGATGAGTTCGGCAATTCGCTCGCTAAAGACCAGCGTTGGAGCTTCTCGACAGTGGGAGTATCGGACCACCCGCCAGGGGCCCCGCGGGAGCTTACGGTCGTCTCCGGTAGTGATGAAAACAAATTAAGCTGGGCACCGCCGTCCGCCCCGGATTCCGGCGGAGATTTCGAGCCCCCGATCAGAGGCGGTTACAATATTTATAGGGGAAGCGATCGCCGTAGCGCGAACGAACCGATCAACCGGGTCCCCGTGACCGGGACAGAGTTCATAGATACAGAGTATGGGCAGCCCGGCCTCTACTATTATCAGGTCAAGGCCGTCGATGCCGGCGGTGCAGAGAGCGGTGGCAGCCCGGTTCGGAGCAATCGCCCCACTCGCGCTGTTTTTAGTGTCCGCCCCGGTCATGACGGGACGCTTACGACTTCAAACAGCCTAATAGCGCTCACTCCCATCTCGACGACCCTGCCGGTCGAGCTGAGGGTCGAATCTCGCCGGCTGATCGGCGCCCCCGCTTCGCCGTCAGCGGGTGTCGAGCTCTCCACTGACCGGCCACTTCACCTGCGCCGTCTGCGGCTAACAGTCCCCGGTGATCCTCAGGGGGCGGTTTTTCTTAAAGCAAAAAGGGGAGGCTGGCTAGTGTTGCCTCGCTCGCTTCACACCTATGATAGTCCTTCACGAGGTGTTGTTTACGGCCCGCTGGCGGCCAAGGGGACGTTTATAGCCGTCAATCCCGCCGACACATCGCCTCCCGGCGCTCCCAGCCCGCTGGTGGCCGAAAAGGCGATAGAAAGTGTCATATTGACGTGGGGTCGAGCGGCTGACGGTGAAAGCGGCATTGATCGATACCGCCTCTTTTTTAGCGACCACCCGATCGAAGCCACTCCCACGCCGGCGTCTTCGGCGGACTCATCCGCTGCCTTAGACACATTCGACGTAAACGCGGACTCAATGCGATTTACGGATAATCGAGCCGGACCCTCCCGGCGCTATTATGCCGTCGCGGCCGTAAATGGCGCGGGCCTGGTCAGCCGGGCGGCTACGGCCGCAGTTTCGATCGCGGACATCGGCTCCGCCGAGCATCGACCGGCTTTGGTGGATGCCGGCAGTTGTCGCGGATGCCACCTTCTGGCTTCGACGGCAAGAGAGGGCGAGGTTTCTTGCGGCCTATGCCATGACGGCACCGCCAGTAGGGTTGCTCTGGCCGACATCAAGGCCGGCTCAAAAAGCTGTCAGAGTTGTCATGACCTGAGCCCTGCCCAGTTGGTGGCCGCGGATTCGAGCCCGAGGACATGCGGCGGATGCCATGAAGCGGTTATCGTGACCATGAGTTCAACTGAGAGCGCGCACGCGAACGGTTTGGCCGCCATTGATTGCCAAGCATGCCATAGCCTTCATCGACCGGAGCAGGGAGAGATGGCATTCTTGGTAGATCCATTCAATTCTCGCCGGGTCTGGGAGGGCGACCGTGAACTATTCTGCTTCTCCTGTCACGACGGGCGGGCCCCGTTGCCCTCTGCCACCGAGACTCCGGGGCGGTTTGTCGCACGCACCGTTAACAGAGGAGCGGTCGCAGGATCACGGTCCCCGCGGCTAGAGGCGCAGGCCTGGACATCGGCTACTCATTCGGCCATGACCACCTGTGGCGATTGTCATGCGCCCCATGCCGCGCTCACGTCCGCTTTTTCGAGCTCCCTTGGCGCCGACGGCCCTTGCTCTGCATGCCACGGCGCATCCTCTACGCCTGAGACCATCGAAGTGGCTTTGGCACACGGGGATGGCGAGGGCCGCCCCGGTTGCCCCGACTGTCACAATGTTCATGTCAGCGGCCGCTCGGGCCGGTGGACCGGGACTAATGAGGTCGCCGGGCCGCTCAAGGGCGTCTTTGGCAAGACGCCCGTCAATGGGGGTGCTGGTACCGTGCCCCGGCTCATTCCGGCGGAGCCGGCAGCCTATGAATATGAGATCTGCCTAAAATGTCATGCCAGCTCTTTGGCCACCCTCTTTAACCCGGCGAATCCCTCATATCATCCAGTGGAGGCGCCTATTCGTGATTCCGGCTTGCGAGACGCCGCGCTGGTCGGACCGTGGCAGACCGGGGCCACCATGTATTGCTCAGATTGTCATCGTTCTGACCCCGAGACGCCGACCTCAGGCCCGCACACCTCAAAGTGCGCGTCTTTGCTGGCGGCTTCGTTCGGTAAAGCGGCGCCGCGGGGTCGCGAAGGCGATCTCTGTGCTATCTGCCACGAGTCGCAGGTTTATGTGGCCGGCGCCGAAGGCAGCCGTTTCCGCGGTCCCGGGGGGCACGGCGATCATGTCCAAGGGTCGTCCATAGCCTGCTATCAGTGCCATGACGTGCACGGCAACAGCTTTACCAAGCATTTGATCAGAATCGTGGCCGGCGCTGATAGTTCGGGAACGACGGCTTTTACGCATGACCCGGCCGGGGGCGGTTGTTTATCCGATTGCCATCGGGAAGAACAAGAACTTTACCGTTATGAGCACGCATATTAGATAACGCTCTATTCTCGCACGACGGCTTTTCCGGTAGAATAGAGCTTGATGGTAGTGAAGTCGATCGATAGACCGGCGATTTTGGGTGGTAATCCAGTCTTTACTGATCCGCTTCCCTTTAATTGCCCCACGCTATCGCCACCCCAGGAACTGGCAGAGCAGTTGGCGATCGTGCTTGAAAGCGGGCGATTGACCAATGATTTACGTGTGGCTCAGCTCGAAAAGCGGGCGTCTGAGCTCATAGGGCGCCCGACGGCCGCTCTTTCTAGCTGCACCTCGGCTCTAATGCTTGCCTATAAGCTGCTTGGTCTTCGGGGGAAGGCGATCGTTCCGTCCTTTACTTTTTTCGCGACATCACATGCTCTTTTGTGGAACAATGTCGAGCCGCTTTTCGTTGACGTTAAAAGGGACACGTGGACGCTCGATCCCAAGGCGGTCGAGTCCGCCATAACTGACGATGTGAGCGCGATCATCGGAGTCGACGTCTTTGGGAACCCGTGCGATAAAGAGGAGCTGGCCTTAATCGCGAAGCGGCACGGGCTTCGCTTGATAACCGATGCGGCGCATTCTTTGGGCGGAGAATACCAGGGCCGACCGGTGGGTGGCTTTGGAGACGCGGAAGTCTTTAGCATGAGTCCGACAAAACTAGCCGTTGCCGGAGAGGGCGGGCTTATATCGGGGGCTGACGGTGATTTCATCGCCCGCATCCGCGAGGGACGGG
>JAUWIO010000043.1 GCA_030605305.1 Actinomycetes bacterium | reverse complement strand
GCGGAGTCCATCCGCGGGGGATCGTGGTCGGGACTGTCGAGCACATCGATGAGACCGCCTATAGCCTGGAAAAAGAAATCCGTCTAAAAGCTGCAGTCGACTATCGCCGGCTATCTGAAGTCCTGGTGATCATGGAGGGTTCCGGCGAATGAGGCCGGATCTTAAACTGGCGGCGCTGCTTCTCCTGGCATGGTTGGCCCAAGCGTCGATCGTTCCGCTGATAAGCTTCAACACTGTCCAGCCGGATCTGGTGCTGATAGTCGTCGCTGCTCAAGCAATAGTCGGCGGGCCCACAAGGGGTGCTCTGGCCGGTTTTTCCGGTGGACTTCTTCAAGACCTTTTGGCCCCCGGCAGTATCGGTGTCGGTGCCTTGATCAAGACCATGGTCGGCTACAGCCTAGGCGGCATCGATCGCGCGCTGCTCGGTGAGAACCCGGTTCTGCCGGTTCTGATGATCGGTTTGATGAGCATCATTTCTCAGTGCGCCTACCTGGGGTTGCTGTTCCTGGCCGGAGAGCCGGTCATTTTCCCGACCTATTTAGTCGGCGTTGTTCTGCCGTCAGCGCTCTATACGACCATCATCGGATTCGCGTTATATCCGGTCTTGGAGCGCTGGTCGAGCCCTGAACGCCCGGACCAAGTCGTCGATATAGCCTAACGAGGAAAGCAAGAGATGGATGAGATAAACGAGTCGATCAAGGGCAGGTTGCGGATATTGGCTTTCATAGCCACCGCGATCCTGTTCATACTCTTTTCCCGTCTATGGATGCTCCAGGGAGTCCTGGCCGAAGAGTACCGGCGTCAAGCGGATAACAATCGGATCCGTGAAGTCGCTATAGACGCACCGCGGGGGCTGATTTTGGATCGAGAAGGGGAGCCGCTCGTCAAGAACCGACTGGCGGTGGTCGTCACGCTCGAACCTGAGCGTGGTGAAGATAAGCAGCTCAAAAGAAGGCTGTCACGCGTACTGAAGATGAGCGTTGCCGAGATCGACGAGCAGATAGCCAGCACCAGGGTGGACCCGATCAAACCGCGCGTCATCCAGCGCGACGTTGACGAACGGGCAGTCGCCTTCATTAAAGAGCACAGCGGTGATTTTTCGGGAGTGGCCTTGAAGATAGAAGCGATCCGGGAGTACCCGCATAAGACGCTCGCCTCCCACGTAGTCGGTTATCTGGGGGAGCTGTCGGAACAAGAGCGCGAGGACTCGGAGTTCGCCCGGTATGACCTGGGCGATATGGTCGGGAAGACGGGAGTCGAGCGGACATACGATAACCTGCTGGCCGGGAGCAAGGGAACTGAGTTCATTGAAGTGAACGCGACAGCGGAGCCACTGAGGGTCATCGATAGGAAAACGCCGCACCCGGGCAATGATCTGGTGCTCACGATCGATTTAAGGACTCAGGCGATTGCCGAAAAGGCACTGGCTGACGGCATAGAGCGGACGAAAAAGAAGAAATATCGAAACGCGAGCGCCGGAGCGGTGGTAGTCATGACGCCTCAAGGAGAGGTCCTCGCTCTGGCCAGTTACCCGACCTACGACCCGACAGTCTTTGTCGGCGGCGTCAGTCAAAAAGACTGGACCGCCTTGACGCGCGAGGGAAGCGATTACCCGCTGAACAATAGGGCAGTGATGTCGGCGTATCCGCCCGCGTCGACGTTCAAAGTCGTGACCGCGGCGGCAGGCTTTCAAAATGATGTGAAGACTTCAGGGACGACCGTCGTTTGCACCGGGCTCTGGACCGGGATGGGGACCAAATGGGCTAAGCGCTGTTGGGACTGGTCCGGCCATGGGCCGCGCAATATCATTGGGGCGCTGGAGGTATCTTGTGACTCCTTCTTCTACGATATTGGCTATCGGCTCTATAAACTTCCAGGCGAACGCTTGCAAGACCAGTCTTTACAGATGGGCCTTGGCTCCAAGACAGGCATAGACCTGCCTTCGGAGATAGAGGGCAGAGTGCCGACCGCTAAGTGGAAAAAAGAGTGGAATCGGAACAACCCCGAGAACCAGGCGTGGTTTCCCGGTGATACCGTCAATTTGGCGATCGGCCAAGGCGACATCTTGACTACACCGCTTCAGATCGCTTCGCTCTACGCCGGGATAGCGGCCGACGGGACCATTTACCGGCCGCATGTCGTCAAGTCGGTCGTCGGACTCGACGGGCGTGAAATACGGGAGATCGAGCCGGAAATAACTGGAGAGTTCGGCCTGACCCAGACCGAGCTGGGCATCATCAAAGAGGGCCTCAGACGGGTGAGCGCGACCGGCACGGCCAAAGAAGCGTTCGCCGGCCTTGATTTCAAGGTCAGCGGTAAGACGGGGACGGCTGAGGTTTTCGGGAAAGATGATTTCGCGTTGTTTGCCGCCTACGCTCCGTCCGACGCGCCTGAATATGTTGTCGTCACCGTCATCGAAGAAGGCGGGAGCGGGAGCGGCACGGCAGCCCCGATCGTGCGCGAGATCCTTGAAGCCATCCTCAGTGACGAGCCGGCAGACTGATGTCCCACCGCGAGTTCTTCAGAAATGTCGATCTGACTCTGATCGCCGCGTCCTTGGGATTGGTGGCGATGAGTCTCGTGGCGCTTTACAGTATTGCCGCCGGCGCGGACGGCGGCGGCGTCACTAAGCAGCTGATATGGATAGGGGTGGGGCTGGCCGCCATGGCCTTTATGGCCTTTACCGACTATACACGCGTCCGGCACCTGACTCTGATCATCTATTTCGTGAACATAGCGTTTTTGTTGGCGATCGTCCTCTCTGGCGACACGGCGCTTGGCGCGCAGCGCTGGATAATGATCGGGCCCTTTCGGTTCCAGCCCTCGGAATTCACGAAACTCTTCGTCATCATGACCATGGCCTCATTCTTAGCCGAGCGTAAGGGTCAAACG
Source organism: Actinomycetes bacterium (assembly GCA_030605305.1). Classification (GTDB taxonomy): domain Bacteria; phylum Actinomycetota; class Aquicultoria; order CAJVYJ01; family JAUVQD01; genus DAOUYN01. Next base: position 3,720 of record JAUWIO010000043.1, on the reverse strand, counting down.
CTTAGTTGGCGCGATGTAGGGCTGGTCTTGGCCTATGTCTCTCCATCAATCGCTCTCATCCTTGTCCAGCCCGACCTTGGTACCGCGCTCGTTGTCTGCGCGGCCGTAGCCGGCATGCTCCTAGCGGCCGGGGCGGACTATAAGCAACTTGGAGTCTTGGCTTTTCTCGCTTCGGCGGCCGGCTGGATAGTCATCCGCTTCCACCTGCTCAAAGAATATCAGCTTAGCAGGCTGTCCGTCTTTATGGATCCAGACCGAGACCCTCTCGGGAGCGGATACAACCTAAAGCAATCGATTATCGCTATCGGGTCCGGGGGTATCTTCGGGCGGGGATGGTTGTCGGGGACACAGTCGCGGCTCGACTTCCTCCCGCCGTCCGTTCGCCATACGGATTTCATCTTCGCGGTCATCGGAGAGGAGCTCGGTCTGATCGGCGGGGTAGTCGTTTTGGTGCTCTTCTTCTTTCTGGTTTCGCGGGCGCTTCGGGTGGCGCAACTCTCCCGTAACTATTACGGCCTGTTGATGGGCGCGGGGATCGTCAGCATGTGGATCTTTCAAGTACTCGTCAATGTAGGCATGACTATTGGTATAATGCCGATTACCGGGATTCCGTTACCGTTCGTCAGTTACGGGGGAAGCTCGATGTTGATGAACTTCATGGCCGTCGGCATGCTGCTTAGTGTATATGCGCGCCGGTGGCGTTAGCCGGGAGGGCAATGAGGGAAATGCTGTCTTTTAGAAAAGGTCTTGGAGTCCGAGATTTGCTTCGGATCCTTAAAGACGCCCGCGGAGAGACCGAGACCTCCCCGGATATCCTGGTCGTCGGCGATCCCTCCGATGTGTCCAATCTGCTAGCGTGGTTGAAAGAAGGAGCCGGGGAATCTTTGCGGTCGGCTGCCCCCGGTGACCTAAGTGAATTTCGCAAGGAGACCGATCTCGTTATTTATACGCTTCCCGGTGTTCGGAACATCGGACCGGCTTTTTGCCAGTCCGCCGAGGCCAGTAATTCTTTTGGGCTCGAATCGATGGCGTTGATAGATTCCGTCGAGATGAACGAAGCGGCCCAAGCGGCTAAGCATGTCGAGGCCGAGCTGGCCCTTGATCTGAGCCCGGGCCGGGTACACTTCTTTAATCCCGGCACTCCGGTTGAGGACGCCAGGTCGGTGCTCGCATATATTTGCGGCCATCTCGGCGATAAAGAGGTGGCCTTGGCTGCATCTTTGGCCTGTGTGCGCCCTCATGTGGTCGCAGATATAATTACCGCCACCTCGAACGAGAATGGGCTGATCGGCGCGACCGCCTTCTTTCCGGGAACAGATATGCCCTTACTGACCGCCAACCAAATGCGAATGGTGCTCAGGATCGGCGCGGCGCATGGCAGAACACTTAGCTTGCGGCGGGCGCGGGAGCTATTGGTAGTTCTCGGCGGCGGCATTACCTTTCGGGCCGCGGCCCGTCAAGTCGTTGGACTAGTCCCGATAGCGGGCTGGGCGGTCAAGGGTGCTATCGCGTACACAGGTACTCGGACGGTCGGTCTGCTCGCGCATAGATACTTCGAAGGCCTCAAAGAATAAAAGCGCCGGATATTGAAGAGATCTTGGGGCGGGTCCGCCGACCCTCGCGCTATACCGGAGGCGAGTGGAACGAGCCCGTCAAGGAATCCGCTGAGATCCGGATCGCGCTGGCGTACCCTGATGTCTATGAAGTAGGTATGTCCAATCTCGGCTTGAGAATACTCTACGAGATCATCAATGACGACGAGCGTTTTGCCGCGGAGCGGGTCTTCTATCCCTGGACTGACATGCGGGATGAAATGGTCGAGACCGGCCTGGCGCTCCTGTCTCTTGAGTCTAGGCGGCCGATCGCGGACTTCGATGTCCTCGGGATATCCCTCCAGTCCGAACTCACCTATTCAAATATTATCGGCCTCCTGGATATCGCGGGCATCGCGAGAAGGGCCAAAGACAGGTCGGCGAGCGACCCGTTAGTGGTCGCCGGAGGTCCGGGATCTTTCAACCCCGAACCCCTCAGTCCGTTTTTCGACTGCTTCGTCATCGGCGAGGCCGAAACAGCGGTTATCGAATTGATGGAAATCGTCGCCGCCGGCCGACGGCAGGGGTGGGAAAAAACATACCTTTTGGAGCGCCTGGCCGCGCTGGAAGGAATCTATGTCCCGGCGCTGATAGTAAACCCCGGCGTCTATCCGCTACGCCGGCCCGACGGGAGCGCACTCAAGGTCAAGAAACGGTTGATGACCGATTTCGAGAGCACGCCTGTCCCGAGGGCTCCGGTCGTGCCGTATCTGGAGACGATCCACGATAGGTGCGTGATAGAGGTAACGCGGGGATGCGGCCGCGGCTGTCGGTTCTGCCAGGCCGGCATGGTCTATAGGCCGGTCCGGGAGCGGCAGGCAAAGACTATCGTGGAGGCGGCCCGTCATCAGGCACAGGCAACCGGATATAACGACATTTCACTGGCCTCTTTAAGCACAACAGACCACACACAGGTGGAGACTATCCTCGAGGGCCTCGGTGATCTGCCCGAAGCGCTGGTGCGCTCGATATCTTTACCGTCGATGCGGACCGACGTTTTTTCCGTCGGTCTGGCTAAGACGATCGCCGGGCGCAAGAAAACCGGCCTGACGTTTGCGCCGGAAGCGGGGACGGCCCGGCTGCGGGCCGTGATCAACAAAGGGATCACCGAGGAAGACATACTTTGTGCTGCGCAGGAAGCGTTTAGCGCCGGCTGGGAGCGATTAAAGCTCTATTTCATGATCGGCCTGCCGACGGAGACCGATGATGATGTCATCGGCATCGCCGATCTCACCGAAAAGATCTTGGCGAGGGCTGAAGAAATCCTCCCCCGTGGCCGGGCGAAACGCGTCAAGCTCGCTGTCAGCGTCTCGACTTTCATACCAAAGCCGCATACGCCGTTTCAGTGGAGCGGGGCGATCCCGATAGCGGAAATAATCCGGCGTCAGAGTCTGCTCAAGGAACGACTGCCAAAGAAGCGAGTCGATTTCAAATGGCATGAAGCCGGCAGCAGTCTGTTGGAGGCGGCTCTAGCTAGAGGGGATGCGCGCCTAGCCGACGCCATCGAGCGTGCGCACGACTTGGGAGCAGAGTTCGATGGTTGGTCCGACAAATTCTCCCTGGATACCTGGAGGCGGGCTTTCGAGCAAGTGGATCTCGATCTCGACCAGGCCGCCAGCATCGAGTTGCCGACGGGCGAGGCGCTGCCGTGGGACCATATCGACTCCGGGATCGACCAAGAGTGGTTGCGTCGAGAATATGAGGAAGCGCTTCAGGCGGTCGAGACCGAAGATTGTCGTTTCGGCACCTGCTCTGATTGCGGCGTTTGCGGCGGCGGGGTCCAGCTGGAACTGGCCAAGCGGGACGACCGATGAAGTATCGCGTGCGGTTCACGAAAGGGGAAGCTGTGCGTTGGCTTTCACATCTTGATCTTTCCCGTGCCTGGAACCGCGTCTTTGTCCGCACAGGGCTGCCGCTGCGATACAGCGAAGGTTTCTCGCCGCACCCCAAGATAGCCTTCGGGCCGGCGCTCGCTCTTGGCATTGGCGGGCAGGCGGAATATATGGATGTGGCCCTGACCGAGGAACTCGAAATCGACTCAGTGATCGCCGCTCTCCACCAGGCTGCGCCACGCGGTCTAGAGATCCGGGCGGGCACGACCTTGCCGGAAGGTGTAAAAGTGAAGTCT